>JAFQUG010000183.1 GCA_017408625.1 Clostridia bacterium
AAGGACGCATGGAACGCAGCCGTCATTTCGGGCACGGCAGGCCCCGAGGCACCCACGGGTGCGGGCAAGCTGCTCTGCCGCGTACTGGGTCTGTTCGGCAAGCGGGGCCGCTCGAATCTGCTTTATACCATCGCGTTCGGCTCTTACGACAAGCCATTTGAATCCGAGGGCATCAAGAACGCATGGCTGACCCGCGACCGCGCGGTGATCGAAAAATACAATGCAGACCCCTTCTGCTCCTACAAATTCACGGTCAACGGCTATCTGACACTCTTTACGCTGCTTGGCAAGGTTTCCGCCAAGGATTGGGCGAAGCAGATGCCGCTTGACCTCCCCATGCTGATCGTCTCGGGCGAGAACGACCCCGTGGGCAACTTCGGCAAGGGCGTGCGCCACGTGGAATCGCGCTTGCGCGAGGCAGGGGCGAGCGAGCTTTCCTCCATGTATTTTGAGGGCATGCGTCACGAGCCGCACAACGAAGCTGACAACGACAATTTCTACGAGGGCGTGATCAATACCATGCACCGTATGATCAAGAGGTAACTATGCAAATCTTAAAGCAAACCAAGGGCAAGCTGCTTGGCGTGGACTTTGGCGACAAGCGCACCGGCATTGCCGTGTCCGACAGCCTGCGCACCATGGCGTCGGGGCGGCAGACCATCTCGGTCGGCGGCATGGAAAAGACGGCCGAGCGCACCGCCGAGATCGCGCGCGAGCTGGGCGTCGTGGGCGTAGTCGTGGGCGTGCCCGTCAATATGGACGGCTCATTCGGTCCTCGCGCACAGCATGCGCAAAAATTCGCGTCCATTCTGCAACACAAGCTGGGCGACGGCATCCACGTTGCCATGTTGGACGAGCGCATGACCACCATGGCAGCCTCGCGCTACTTAAATGAAACCGACACGCGCGGGCAGAAAAGAAAGCAGGTCATCGACACGCTTTCGGCGGAAATTATTCTGCAAAACGCGCTTGACAAGCTCAGATACATGAATACATGAATTAAAGGAATCATATCATGGCAAAATCCACAACAACATCCCGCATCATCGGCTGGGCAGTCCGTCTTTTGATCGGTGCGATGATCTTCTCGGTAGTGGGCGTGCTGCTTTGGCGCATCTTCTCCTCGGGAGACCCCGCATCCATGACCGTGCTGCAGCCCAACGAGCAAGTTTACACCGCCTACCAAAAAGAGGGCGAGCAGCTGCAGATCCTGCACCAGCAGCACGACACCATCATCCGCGAAGGGCCTGCAAAAGGTTATTTTTCGGTAACGCAAAGCGAATTTATCCCCGCAGCCGATCAGCTGCAGATCACCTTCCGCTACAACAACAGCACGCTCAAATACGTAGCTGAGGACTACGAAAAGTCCGCTCCCTTGGAGCACGGCAAGGATTGGTTTGACGTCACGGTCACGGTTGCATACGACCTGACGCCGGACAATACCGACGATAACGACATCAACGACGCGGCCAGCGTGCGCTTTGAGCGTTATCAGCCCTCGGCGTGCGTCAAGGACAAAAAGAATCTTTACAATTACGAGCGACTGACCTTTGACGGCATTGACATCTGCGACGGCTTTGACCAAGAGGGCAAGCCCATCATGCGCGCCGACATCCTGGCCGTTTACGTGGACGTCTACTTCAACGAGGATATCCACTACGACAAAGAGCCGCTTGGCACACTGCTGATCTACCTGTACGGCGACGAGCGTCGCGTGCTGGTCGATACCCTTGATAAAAAGGATATTGCAGCACTGGAGAATTTCGGCCAAAAATAATTTGCAAGTTTTGCAAATTCTATTGACATTACTATCAAAATCGTATATAATTGCGTTATCATAAGAGTCGAGGCGCATCGCACAAAGAGTACCTTGCCGCAAAAGGCCGCACAGCCGTTGGCAAGCGAAAGGGGTGAGATGCCGAAGCCTTTCCACACGTGCAGGGGATCGGCTGGGCGAACGGACTAAGAGCCGTTCGACTGTCGCGCAAGTGCGCGGGGTGCTTCTCTTTGGCATAGGAATTGATCCGGGGTTCGGAAACAGATATGCAAGAGTGCTTCTCCGCAGAGAGGCACTCTTTCGTTTTGAATGAAAAATTTGTTAAATAAAGGAAGTTTTACTATGGCACACACACCGATTTTCAAGGGCATCGCAACCGCGCTGATTACCCCCATGCACATGGACGGCAGCGTGGATTACAAATCCTTTGGCCGCTTGATCGACTGGCAGATCGAATGCGGCATTGACGCTTTGGTCATTGCGGGCACCACCGGCGAGGGCTCAACTCTGACCGACGAGGAGCACCGCGAGGTCATCCGCTACGCAGTAGAGCGCGCAGCACACCGCATTCCCATCATTGCCGGCACGGGCAGTAACGATACCGCCTACGCCTGCGACCTGACCCGCTTTTCCGCAGAGGTGGGTGCGGACGCCATGCTGGTAGTCACCCCCTACTACAATAAGGCAACGCAAAACGGCCTTGTCAAGATGTTCAACGCCATCGCGGACGCATCCGACAAGCCCATCATTGCATACAACGTGCCCTCGCGTACCGGCTGCGCCATCGCGCCCG
>JAFQUG010000184.1 GCA_017408625.1 Clostridia bacterium
ACGGGCGATTTTTCGCCCTTCCGAGACCCCTGACATATTTTCGCATATGAGTGCATTTCCCTTCTCCGCAAGTGCACCGATATGTGTAAATATGTGACCGCCCCCAGGCGGAATTTCAAGTATAAGAAAGAGGAACAGTTATGGCAATGAACACAGGCGACATCGCTGCAATCGTCAAAAAAGTGATCGCTGAAATGGATGCAGGCAAAGCAGACGACGGCATTCCCGTAGGCATCTCCAACAGACACATCCACCTCTCGACACAGGATCTTGAGACCCTGTTCGGCAAGGGCTACGAGCTGACCCCCATCAAGGATCTCTCCCAGCCCGGCCAGTATGCTTGCAAGGAAACCCTGACTCTGATCGGTCCCTCCATGCGTCCTATCGAGAACGTGCGCGTGCTGGGTCCCGTGCGCAAGGCTTCCCAGGTTGAAATCTCTCTGACCGATTCCTTCGTGCTCAAGGTAAAGCCCCCCGTACGTGAGTCGGGTGATATTGCGGGCTCTGCTCCCGTAACCATCGTTGGCCCCAAGGGCATCGTTGAACTCAAGGAAGGCTGCATCATTGCTAACCGTCACATTCATATGCACACCAGCGACGCTGTCAAGTACGGCGTCAAGGACGGTGATTACATCGACGTTGATGCACTCCAAGGCACCAGAAAGACCAGATGGTACGGCGTTCAGGTGCGCGTTCGCGATGACTTCGCACTGGAGATGCACGTGGATACCGACGATGCAAACGCAGTCGGCTACAAGAACGGCTACAAGGTAACCGTGGTCAAGAACTGATTTTCCGGAGGATAATACATACTATGTTAAAAGGTAAAGTAGTTGGAACCATCGTTTCCACTAACAAATTTGATTCTCTGCGCGGCTTTAAGTTTTTGGAGGTGCAGATCATCGAGAAGGAAACGCTGACCGATAAATTCATGGTAGCGGTGGACAAGACCATCAGCGCAGGCATTGGCGAGGAGGTGCTGGTTGTCACAGGCAGCAGCGCACGTGTTGCTGCAGGCAGCGAGTATGCACCCGTGGACGCTGTGATCGTAGGCGTCATTGATAAGCCCACCGACTAAGTTTGCCGAACTCTTCGGCATAACCCAATCTCATTGAAGGAACTAACATTATGCCCGAATTAAAATTAAAATCCATACTGCAAAAGAACGGCGTTGTCGGCGCAGGCGGTGCGGGTTTCCCCTCTTACGCCAAGCTGACCGAGGGTGCTGACCTTCTGGTCATCAACTGCATTGAGTGTGAGCCCTTGATGTACACCGACTACGAGCTGGTACGCGAAAAGCTGCCAGAGGTGGTTCAGGGCGCGCAGTTGGTCATGGAGCACACCAACATCAGCCGCGCGGTGCTTGCCATCAAGGAATACCGCGCCATGACCCTGGGGCTTACCGACAGTCAGGAGCTTGCCCCCGGCATCTGCGTCAAGACCGTTCCCAATATTTACCCCATGGGTGACGAGATCAATCTGATCTACCAGGTCACCGGCAGACTGATCAAGCCGGGTAACTTGCCCATTACGCAGGGCGTGATCGTATATAACTGCGAAACCGTTTTCAATATCCGCAATGCGGTTCATGAAAATATGCCGGTCATCACCAAGTGGCTGACCATCGGCGGTGACATTCCCGAGGCGTACACGGTCAAGGTACCGGTCGGCATGCGCATCTCGGACGTGCTCAAGGCAATTAACGTCACCGTTCCCAAGAATTACGTCATGTTTGACGGCGGCCCTTCCATGGGTATCATCAAAAACCCCGCATCCGACGTTGTGGTCAAGACCACCAAGGCCTTGATCATTGTGCCGGATAACATTCCCGCCGTCGTACAGAAGCAGCGCACGCTTGAGCAGAATCTGCGCTTGGCCGCATCCACCTGCTGCTCCTGCACTCGCTGCACAGATCTCTGCCCCAGACACCTGCTGGGCTACCCGCTCGAGCCGCATAAGCTGATCCGTGCAGGGCTTTATCCCGCACAGGAGGATCCCGAGCTGATCCGTACTGCAAGCCTTTGCTGCAGCTGCGATATCTGCGGCACCTTCTCCTGCTGCCAGGGCATCTCGCCCATGATGGTCATCAAGGAATACAAGAATATTCTTGCCGAAAAAGGCATGAAATACGTCGCTGCTCCCGGCCAGGAGTTTATTCCCGAGGACAACCGCGACAGCTGCATGCTGGTTTCCCAGAAGTGGAAAGAGGTGCTGGGTGTTGCTAAGTTTGACAAGCATCCCACCTATATTCCTCAGAATCTGACTGCCGACAAGGTAGAGATCCGCATGAAGCAACACATCGGCGTGCCCTCAGTTCCCTGCGTCGCAGTCGGCGACAAGGTGGAGGTCGGCCAGATGATCGCAACCGCAGGCCCCGGTCTTTCGGTTCCCCAGTACGCATCGATCTCAGGCTCGGTCACCTTTGTGGACGAGAATCGGATCATCATTGAAGCATGAATTTATAATAAGTAGGTATAGATATGTATCAAGCAATCGGAATTATTGAACTGAAAAGCATTGCACAGGGTGTTGAAGCAACCGATGCCGCGCTCAAGAGCGCAGGCGTCCAGCTGATCTCTGCACACGCAGCCTGCCCCGGTAAATTCGAGATCATTCTCACGGGTGCGATTGCGGACGTGACTGCTGCGATCGAGCATGTCAAGGGCAGATTTGATCAGAAGCTGATCGACTCCAGTATCATGGGCCGTATTGACCCTGCCGTGGTTGCAGCTATGTTCGGCACGCAGGCCGCTCCCAAGACGGGCGGCCTTGGCGTCATTGAGACCTTCTCTGCCGCAAGTGCCATCAAGGCAGCCGATATCGCTGTCAAGACCGCCAAGGTCGAGATCTACGAGCTGCGTACCTCCCGCGGTATGGGCGGTAAGGGCATCGTACTGATCGTGGGCGACGTTGGTGATGTGACCGCTGCCGTCGAGGCCGGCGCAAGACATGCCAAGGATCAGAGCATGTTTGCTTACTCCACCGTAATTGCCGCTCCCCACAAGGAGCTTTGGGACCAAATCTAAAGAAAGAGACGACGTATTATGGCAGAAATCAAATTTCAGATCGCCAAAAGCGACCGTATCCCCCGCCTTGTCGAGCATCTGTATGCAAAGCTCCCCGAGATCGAGCCTTACCGCGCAGAACTGGTGACAGAGAGCTATCAGAAAACCGAAAATCTCCCCATTATCAAAAGAAGAAGTGCCGCTCTGCGTCACATTCTTGAAAATATCCCGATCGTCATCCGTCCCGACGAGCTGATCGTCGGTGCAAACTCGGTCTCCCCCCGCGGATGCCAGACCTATCCCGAATATTCCTTCGAATGGCTGCGCCCCGAGTACGAGACTGTTGCAACCCGTGAGGCTGACCCCTTCTACATCTCTCCCGAGACCGTAGCAAGATTGGAAAAGGTACATCCCTACTGGTACGGCAAGACGGTCAGCGACCTGGCTGCCGCTAACATGGACCCCGACTGCCTGGATATTTTCCTCAACCACGGCGTTTTTACGGTCGGTAACTATTTCTACAACGGCATCGGCCACGTTTGTGTAGACTATGAAAAGGTCATCACTCTCGGTATGGAGGGCGTGATCGGCCAGGCTGAGCAGGAAATGGCCAAGCTGGATATGGGTCAAGGTGATTACCTGTCCCGCAAGCACTTCCTTGAGGCTGTCATTGAGAGCGCACAGGCTGTCACCGCATACGGTCACAGATATGCAGAGCTTGCTTATAACATGGCTGCCGAGACCACCGGCACACGCAAGCAGGAGCTTTTGCGCATTGCCGAGGCTTGCTCGCAGGTTCCCGGTAAGCCCGCAAGAAGCTTTTACGAGGCTTGCCAATCATTCTGGTTCGTGCAGCAGATCCTGCAGCTGGAATCCAGCGGCCACTCGATCTCTCCCGGTACCTTTGACAGATATATGTATCCTTGGTTCAAACACGATATCGACCGCGGTATCGAGACCCTTGAATCCGCACAGGAGCTGCTGGACTGCATCTGGGTCAAGTTCAACGACCTCAACAAGGTGCGTGACGCAGCTTCCGCTGAGGGCTTTGCAGGCTACGGCATGTTCCAGAACCTGATCGTCGGCGGTCAGGACGAGAACGGCTATGACATCACCAACGAGCTGTCCTTTATGTGCATGGAGGCACAGTGCCACGTGCGTCTGCCCCAGCCTTCGCTTTCCATCCGTGTATGGAACAAATCCCCCCACGATCTTCTGATCAAGGCTGCAGCCGTTACCCGTGAGGGTATGGGCGTGCCTGCCTTCTATAATGACGAGGTCATCATCCCC
>JAFQUG010000185.1 GCA_017408625.1 Clostridia bacterium
CCTTGGAATGTTTGATGCTGATCCCGGCATGGCGGGTATCGAGATCGCGGGCGTGACCATCTATCCGCTGCATGAGTTAGAGCAATTCTGTGCGCAGAATCAGGTGGATATCGCGGTGCTGACGCTTCCCAAGGAGGACGTGCCCGCTGTGGCAGAGCGACTGGTCAAGTGCGGAGTCAAGGGCCTTTGGAACTACATGGGCGTTGAGCTGGATTACAGCCGCGACGACATTGTAATTGAAAACGTGCACCTGGGCGACTCTTTGATGATTCTCAATTACGAGATCTGCCGCAAGATGCAGGAAAAGCGCGAAGCAGGGCAGGCAAAGCCCGATTTTGAGGAGTAAGTATATGGCTTTGGAGATACAATACGGCAATCGCGTGGTGGTGCTGCCCGGCAAGGCGGTCAAGGCCGTGGGGGATGCCGAAAAGAGCGATCTTGCGGTGCTGCTGGCACTTCTTTCGGACCAATCCCTTTGTGCCGGATACGGCCAAAGCGGAAGCGTGGAGGCAATCGCCGCCGCAAGCGCGTGTACTGAGGACGAGGTGCGCGCTGCCATCGCATTCTGGCGCGGTGCGGGCGTGATCAGCGTTGGCGGTGAAAAAAAGAAAAAGGCCGCAGAGCAGCCGGTCAAGGAGGTTGCGCCTGCCCCTGTGCAAGCTGCTCCCACCCAAGAGGCAAGCGGCGCGGTATTGCTGAAAAAGACAGACGAATTACCTAAATATACGACAGCAGAGCTCGGAAATCTGCTCGAGGCACGCCCCGATACGGCTGCGCTCTTGCAGGAATGCCAGAATTTGTTCGGCAAGCTGTTTTCCACGCACGAGGTCAATATCGTGCTGGGATTGACCGATTATTTGGGGCTGGATACCGAATATGTGCTGATCCTGGTCACGCACTACTGCCAGTATTGCAAAAGTCAGGACAAGAGACCCTCTGTGCGCGGACTGGAAAAGCTGGCTATCTCGCTCTATGATCGCGGCATTACCGACATGGATGCCTTGCAGGAGGAGCTGCTCCGACAGGAAGAGATGCAAAAGACCGAAAGCAAGCTGCGCACCCTGTTCGGTATCGGCTCGCGTGTGCTGACCGCCAAGGAAAAGCGCATGTTTTCGGATTGGCTGCATACGTACAAGTTTGATATGGAAATGATCGCGCTGGCCTTTGAGGTGGGTGCGGATGCATCGACCGACGTCAACGTCAGTTACGTCAATTCCATACTGAGCCGTTGGCATGCCGAAGAGATCCGCACGCCCGCGGATGTACAAGCCGAAAAGGAGGCACACGATGCCAAAAAGACCAAGGGAAAGGCGACGGAACCAAGCGGCAGCTTTGATACCGACGATTTCTTTGACGCCGCCATGCGCAAGAGCCTTGGCGATCATTACGACGAGATCATGAAAAAGGAGTAAGGCATGGGCTACAATCAGGAAAATTTCCGCAGGATCCGCGAGGAATACAGCCGCAAATATCTGGATGTGCAAGAGGCCGCAAGCAAGAGAAGGGAAGAGATTCACGCAATCCTGCCCGAGGTCAAGGAGATCGATTCTCAGCTTTCGGATATGGGACTGAGGATCATGCAGGCCGCGCTGCAGAGTGAGAATTACGTAGCGGCTCTTGCCGAGATCGAGGCGCAGTCGCATGCTTTGGAGCAGAGAAGAGCCGAGATTTTGATCAAAAACGGCTTTCCCGCAGATTATACCGCGCCCCGATATGAGTGCGCAGCCTGCGGTGACACCGGCTATATCGATTACAAAATGTGCGATTGCATGCGCAAAAAGCTGGTTTTGGCGGGATACGCATCCAGTGGCATCGGCACACTGATGCAAACGCAGAGCTTTGAGAATTTCTCCTTGGACTACTATAAGGCCGACCGCATGACCTATCTGCTCATGCAGAGCAATTTTGACAGAGCCAAGGAATATGCCAAGACCTTCCACCCTGCAAAAAGCGAAAACCTTGCCATGTTTGGCGGTACGGGACTTGGTAAGACCCACCTGTCCACCGCGATTGCCCGAGAGGTGATTGAGGGCGGCTGGAACGTGGTGTACGTCAGCTGTGTGGATATGTTTGCAGATTATGAGGCGCAACGCTTTGGCAACAGCACGGGCACGCCCACGGGCGCGGATTTGTCACGCTATACCGATTGTGATCTTTTGATCATAGACGATCTTGGCACCGAGCTGACCAATCAGTTCACTACCTCCTGCCTGTACGGCCTGCTCAATACGCGTCTGAACAGGCATCTGCCGGTCATTCTGAGCACCAATCTGGAGACCGATGAGTTCCGCAAGCGTTATTGGGATCGCATCACCAGCCGCGTGCTTGGCAACTTCACCGTCATGCCCTTCAAGGGAACAGATATCAGAAGACAAAAGCTGAGTAAATAAAAAGAATGCTCCGACACAGGCGTGATACTCTTAACGGAGTATCACGCCAGTTCTATTCGCCTACGTGCGAGTATATTTCGCCAAAGGCGAAATTTTTGCTTACGCAGTGTTATTCGGTTTATGCCGAGTGATATTCGCTACGCGAGTTTGGAGGCGAATAGAATATCACTGTGAGGCGAAGCCGAACAATATCACTGCCCGAAGGGCAATATAACTCTTTGCGAAAGCAAAGAATATCACTCATTAAAAGCAGAAAAAGAGAGAGTAATTCGGAATTCGCTTCCGTATTACTCTCTCTTCTGTTTTTATCGCAAGTTTTGCATTTGTATACAAATGCATTGGGCTATGCACACCCTTATCTTATTTTTGATAAGGACTATACCCACACGTGTGTTGGAGCTTTTTGTCAAGTGATGAATTATTTTTCAGCCTTTTTTGCCGCCTTCTTGGTATACGCCTTTTTGAAGATGGCCTTGCGGAACAGGATCACGGTGTACACGACCCAGGCGACCGCCAGGACTGCCAGCACCAGCCAGCAATGCTCAATGGTATCGCAGATGTTGAACAAGAGCAGGAGCACGCCGCCAAAGGCAATGGCGGGGATACCCTGCAGCACCAGGTTGTTGGCTGCGGGAGTTTCAAATTTGGGGTCGATCTCACGCAAGAGGATCATACCGTTGCTGGCCGTACCCGTCAGCATACCGAACATGGAGAAGAAGGCCTCGTTGGGATATTCGGGGTAGAGGTGCTTGCAAGCCAGACGCAGGTAAATAAAGGTTGCGATCGCACCCAGCGCGCACACAATCAGTAGCTGCCACCACATACCGGACAGCTGCGAGAGGTCAATTGCGGCAACGCCGGCAATGATCATCAGATCGAACATAAAGCCGCTGATACGGTCGAGGAGGTAATTGTTGGTCAGCTCGCGGTGCATCAGCTTGCCCTTCTTGAGCATCTTGATCACCCAACGAACCGCGGCTGCAAGAATGGTGCCTAAGAGGAAGTTAAAGCCCCAGATCAGATTGACGTTGATAAGACGCATGATCAGGTACGCAATGGCGTAAACCAGGAATACCATGCAGAAGTTGATGGTGAATTTATCCACCGACTCTGTCACGGGGATCTCCCCCTCGCTGACAAAGTCCTCCAAGGTATCCTGCAGGCCCTCTTCGCTGCGCAGCTTGAGCTTGCCCTTTTTGCGCAGAATGTTCATGTAGATCACGCCGATCACGCTCGCCACAATAAAGCCGACCGTTGCAATGGTCAAGCCCCATGTCGTGCCTCCGGCGAAGCCAAAGTCGGTCTCGTACATCTTGCCGTAGTTGAGAGCCTGACCGGTACCCTGGCCAAAGCCCAGCGCGAGAATGACACCGCCACCGGGGAAGAACCCGATCAGATAGAACAGCGCCACGGTCACCGCAAGGCCAACAAGACCTTGAATGACGTAGGTTGCAGCGGTCAGAATGCCGGTCTCCATGACCTTGCCTGCGCTGGTTTTCTGCGAGTCCTTGGCCTGCTTGAGGCCAAGCGCGATAAAGCCGATGCCAAGCGCATGGTAAGTAATGATCTCCATGGTGGCCTGGTTGACGATATTATCATAGAAGGGGAGCAGCTTGAGCAGCAGGATCAAAAGGCCGCCCAAAAGCGAGGTGGGGATCAGACTTCTGCGGATGAAGGGGATCTTGCGGCGCAGAATGTTACCCACAAGCAATGCTAATATCAGAATAAAGATCTGAATTAAGAATGACCACACGCTCTCGTCGCCAAACGATTCGATCGAGGCGATGTCCTCTGCGGGGTCTTCGACTGCCTCTGTTACGGCGGAGTCCGAGGAAGCATCGGGGGCGGCTTCAGCATATGCGATCACGCTGCCAAAGGTCATGCATAGCATGCTGATCACGACGGTGACGATCAGAAAAATAAGAGATTTTTTTGACATACTCTAATCCCTTCTTTCAGTATGTGATGTTACAATTATAACAAATTTTGGTACGCTTGTCAAGAATATTGGGTGTTCCTTTGCTGAAATATCAGTGAAAAAGACCGTGAGTGCAGCAAGGCTGCACTCACGGAAAGGGATTTTAGCTCAATGCGCGGTACAGAATACGGAGAGAATCCTCGTCTGTGATCAGCTCGTCTGCGATCACGACCAAGCCCTCTGCTGTCAGCGTGATCTGTTTGCCCGCTGCCCCTATGACGGCATTTGCCTTGACGTATTGCATGCCGTAATGGTTGTAAGTCGTCTCGCCTGCACAGCTGTAGCCAAGAGACTCAAGGAAAGAGACGGGGAGATAGATCTCCTCGTTGCTTGCCAGCAGCACGCCCAGTGTATTGTCCTCGACCAATCTGACCGATTTGCCGCCCACAAACGCGTTGTAGGAGCGGGATTTGAGCACAACCATATCGTCTTCAAGCACGTCGGGGAGCTTGACTTCGGTTTGCTTGGTGGTATAGCGGTAGTTGTATCTGCCGCTCGGAGCTGCGTCACCCTGATCCAAGAATTCCATGATATCGCCGGTGGGTACCGAATTGTCCGCCCACTTGAAATCGAAGGTGTCGCCTGCGCCGATCAAGTCCTTTGCAAGCTTGATCTGCAGCACGTTGCCCGAAAGCGTGTACTTGGCACTGCCAACGCTTTGGAATTCCCAGGTGTCCGTACCAACGAATTTTTCCACGGAAACGTAGCCGTCTGCCTGCGTGCGGTTGATCATGTAGTCGTAGCCGTACCAGCCCGTGGCATCGTCGCAGTCTGTGTTGATAAAAAGGTTCATCCAGCGGTTACCCTCGGGTGCGGTGATCTCGTCGGCGCATTCCACGTAGAAATAAAGGGAAGAGGAGTCGCTTGAAACCTTGGCGGTCACGATGTCGTTTCTGCCCGAGAAGTTAACGTACATACCGTTCTCATTGCCGCCTACGTGACCGGGGGAGGTGCGGTGCGCGGTGTCGCCCTCGTAGTCGCGGTATTCGGGACCCACCGCGTACCACTGGCCAAGAGAGCCGTCGATATCGATCGCCCATTGGCCAAAGGCGGATTCGATCTGCCTGCTTCCCTTGTAGGGACGCAGATTGATGGCCATCTGATAAAGGTAATTGTCGCCAAAGCCGCCCTTCATGGGCTCTAAGTCGCGGGAAAATTCGGGATTGAACTGATCCACGAAATAGGTGGTGTGGGGGGAGTCCGGATTGTTCGAAACGGTATATTCGCCTGCTAAGATCTGTCCGACCCCCGCGCCACCTGCACCGGCGCCCGACCATCTGCCCGCGATCCATTCGTTCCAGCCTGTTAGCATCAGCACGGGAGGATTGTTTTGGTAAACCTTTTCGAATTGATCGTCAAAGGCAAGGCCAAGACCGGTGGTGGTGTTCATCAAAGCATAGCCGAAGTTCCAATCTCCCTCGTATTCGGGAACGCGGCGGTTGGCCCAGCTGCGGCCTGCCCGGAATCCAAACATATTGGTCGCCCAGAAGCCGCACATGGCGTACATCTGTTCAAAGTCGCCCTTGTCATCGCCGTACCCCTTGCTTTGCGTGTTGCCGCTCCAAGCCCAGCAGTCGATGCCCTTGCGCTTGGTGTACCAGTTGGAGGCACCGATCGCCCAGGAATAGCGAATGGTGAAAAAGTCTCTTTGCTCATCGGTCATGGCCACGTCGTCGGGCAAGAGCAAAAGCGGCTTGCCCTCCCAATAGAACCAAAGATCCTCGTAAAGCCCGGGCTCGTAAAGGTTGTGCCACAGCTCGGCGAATTCCGCGTCGTAAGCACCGCACAAAAATGCGATCTTGGGAACGGCATAGCCCTCGCGGCGTACCTCCTCCCAAACCTTGAGCAGGGCTTCGTAGCTGACCTTGTGCGTGTTATTGTTGGTAATATCGAAGTAAACGAAGTCCACGCCCGCTTCGGCAAGCATGTAGGCGTGCTTGCGCAGCACCCATTCGTCGTTGGAGGAATAGTAACCGAAATAGGGCTCAGCCCAGTAGTGCGGATGGCCCTCGCCACCCTCTTGCATGACCTCGTAAAGCTTGTCTGTGCCGCCTTCCAGGTATGCGGCATAGTGGTCGGATGCGGGAATTTCGGAGATCGAGCTCTGATCTCTGTCTCTCCAAAGGAAATAGAAGATGCCGACTACGTTTTCGGACGGATCTTTCGTGTTTGCAGCGTCGGGTGTAGAGCGGTCCGCGCCGTCGGTTGCGACCCAGGTGTCGGCAAAGACATCGCGCGTGGCGGGCAGGATGCCGTTGTGATTCTGATCGGTCGGATCGTACGAGTACGTCGGCAGAACAAGATCGGTCGTGGTCACAAAGGCGTCTGCCTTGGGGACATCTTGCTCGGGGGCTTGCGACTCGGGAGCAGCTGTGCTCTCGGCATCTGTCCCGACAGGCGGCTGCGGGTTTGAGGGGGTACATGCGGCCAGCGTGCCAAGCAGCATCATAAGACTCAATAAATAAAGCAAAAAGCGTTTCATCTTGCAGCCTCCTTTCTCTTGAAAATCAAAGCAATGCCCAAAAGTGCGATTGGGAAGAGCGCAAGTGCCGCGGAGTTGCAGCCGCCCTCTTGCGGGGCAGGCTCACTTGTCTGCTCGGGTGCCTTTGTGTCGGGAGCGGTCGTTTCGGGCTCTGTGATCGGCTCGACTGCGGGCAGCTCGGGCTCGACCCATACGTCGGTGTAAACGGCGTTGACCACCAGGTCACCGCCCGCGGTCATGGAATAGGGCTCCCATGCGCCGCTCTTGCCGGGTACGTACGGCACGACCGGCTCGTTAAATGGCGCGCCATCGTCGGTATAGGTCATGCTGTAGATCAGCTTGCCCTCGACCATGAAGTCGATCTTGTAGGTGTTCACCCTGGGCTTGAGTGAGGGGTCTTCCGCAGTGGCAAAGGCGCGGGCATCATCCTCGCTTGCATAAAAGCGAATGTAGGCGACGTCGATCGTATCTCCTGTACTTGCACCGGATGCCAGCGGGTCAAAGCGGAAGGCATAAAGCGTCTCGTCCTTGGCCCTACCCCAGCCGGTTTGCGTACAATCTACTACCACGCAATGCCACTGCCCGTCGGGATTGTAGCTCCATTCCACGTGCGTGCCGTCGTTGCCCCAGTGCGCACCGCCCGAGCGGTTGGTGAAAAATTCACCCTTACCGATCTTGGCCTCGGTGCGGTATTTGATGACAACGTAGGCAAGGTCTGTACCCTTGCCGGTGGGATTGAATTCGTCACCGAACTTGAAATAAGGGTCGTCACCCTTGGCGGTAAAGGTCACGTAGCCATCGGTGGCTGTAGGGGAGACCTCTACCATCATCAGCTCGTTTAAGCCAAATTGCGCCTTGACGTCGGGGATCTGTCCCGTAAAGTCGTATGCAAAGGTGGCAGGGTACTGCTCAGTGACGCTGACCATGTCCGCAATCGTGACCGAGCACCAGAAGGGGCCTGCCTCGCGGCCGTCCAGATATGCCTGTATGCCCGTGATTTTCCCGGGACGCTCGGCCGCCTGACCGTCACCTGCGTTCCAAGGGGTATAGCTGGTGCCCTCCAGGCAGATGACCTCAAAATAAAGCTCACCCGTCAGCTTGTCTTCCGCGGGGATGTCCAGCGTCAGATCCGAGTGGTCCGCGTGGTTGACGATATCTCGCGTGTATAAAGGCTCACTGGCCACGGTGGAGGCGTAGTCACCCTGCCAGCGGTATAGCTTGAAGGTGCCGCGGTTGGTGTTGTTGCTGTAGGTGGCAAAGTCACAAACGTTGATCTGCAGCAGCTTTTTGGAGGCGTCCACTGTAAATTTATAGCCCACGGGCACGCCCACACCGCTCATATAAGGGGTGCCGGATGAGCCGTTTTTGGCAAAGCTGAGCGTTTCAACGCCCGAGTCTGCTTGCTCGGCAGATACCGCGAAAAGTGTGCCGCAAAAGCAAAAGATCAGCAGCACAGTCATGAAAATGGAAAGATTTTTTCTCATTACGTCGTTCCTTTCTTGTGAAAAATCAGGAAGGGGATCGTTTCTTGGTGTGACTATTGTACCACAAAAGCATCGAGACTGCAAGGGGATTTGGTCAGATTGGCCAAAGTGTTTCACGCTTTTTTTGATTTTAAAGAAAAGATCATGAAAATTATAAAAATTTTCCGTTATCCTATTGCATTTTAGAACAAACTGTGATATAATACCATGGTATGACGGTCGAAAGACCCGGGCATTGGCCCGTATAATCGGATGATTTGAAACGGAGGATATATACGATGAAAGAATTTTTTGTGGCTATCAGCGGCTGGGGCACTAACGCAGGCGCAGAAGTGGTTGGCATTGTTGTATTTGCACTGTCCATCGTTCTGATGCTTCTGTCCATCGGTCTGGTTGTTGCAGTTCTGATGCAGTCCTCGAAGGATCATAGGCTGTCCGGCGCGATTGCCGGCGGTGCTGACACCTTCTTTGGTAAGACCAAGGGCAATACGATGGATAAGCTGTTTTCTAAGCTGACTATCGTCGGTTCTATTGTGTTCGCCGTGATCGTCGTTGCATTGTACGTACTGATCAACTGGTACACACTGGCCTGAGTGCATTTGGCACTTGAGAAAGAAGACTCTGCAGAGCATGCAGAGTCTTCTTTTTATGCTCCTATTCTTGACATTGGGGCGAATGTATGGTATCATAGTATATAAGAATTGTGATTTGACGAGGATATCTATGAATCAATCGAAACAACAACGAAAATCTCCCAATAATGGCCCCGAGCTGCGGCAGTTGACCTTTCTTGCCGTGATCCTTGCGGTGCTGCTGGTGCTGGTGCTGGGTGGTTTTGCCGTGATGCAGTGGGTGGTCATTCCGTTGATCAACCAAAACGATACGCCTCCCATCGGGGAGACGCCGGGCTCCAATCTGACTGAGCCTGTCGACCCTGAGCAGGAAACGGAAGAGGAGCGCTCTTGGTTTGAAAGCCTTTGGGCGGGTATTGTGGATCTGTTTTCTCCCTCTGACGTGCCGGATGATCCGGCAGGAAATTTCCCGGGGATCGATCCCGAAGCCACCTATCCCTTTGCAGGCAATGCCTCCACAGGCCCTGCCTTGCCTGTCGGAAACGGAGCGGTGATTGCGGACAGTGCCACCAATTCCAAATACAGCATAGTTATCAATGCAAAGACCGGAGAGGTCCTGGCGGGAGAGCTGGCGGATGAGCGCATGTATCCCGCATCCATGACCAAGGTGATGACGCTGTTGGTTGCCGTGGAGCATTTGCAGCACGAGAGCAGCCTGCAGGATAAGGTCACGGTGTCCGAGCAGGTGCAGGCAGCCATGGCGGCACAGGGCTCGTCGGGCGTGCTGGTATCCAAGGATTCTGTGGGTGACGTGCTGACCGTAGAGGGAATGCTGTATGCCATTATCTTAGCATCCGACGGTGTGGCTTGTATGGAGATTGCCAACTATATCGCAGGCTCGGAAGAGGCTTTTGTGGAGCTGATGAACCAAAAGGCTGCCGATCTGGGGCTGAGTAACACCCATTTCTCCAATACGACGGGCTTACACAGTGAGGATCACTATACAACCTGCCGCGAAATGGCAGCCATTATGGCTTATGCTATGCAGAATGAACTGTGCGCAACCATTATGTCCACCGAGTATTTTAACGCACCATTCTATTGGCCCGGAGGGGATAAGTACCTGACCTACTACTTAAAGCACGGGTATCTTGTGGAAAGAGTGGAGGCTTATTACGGAAGCGGCTCGACTAAGCCCAATGCTCTGACCATCACCGCTGCCAAGACAGGATTGACCGATCAGGCAAAGAGCTGCCTTGTTTCCTATGCTGAGAGTGCGGACGGACAGGCGTACGTTTGCGTGACGGGCTATGCGGGTAATAGCATGCAGTATATTGACGACCACGTCAATCTTTACAATAAATACGCAAAATAATACATACCACGGACTGCCGCGAATCAACAAGGGCAGTCCGTGTCCTTTTTTCTTCTGCTTTCATATTCATATATGGAAAGGAGTGATGATATGCTGCTTTATAAGCCTTATGACCGCACACGCGCGGTCGAATACGCACGCCGCTGGGCGCGCTCGAGAAATCCGCTGTTTATCAATTTTACGGGATATGGGGGAGATTGCACCAGCTTTGTCTCGCAAAGCATCCTGGCGGGGAGCTGTGAGATGAATTTTACGCCCACGTTCGGGTGGTATTACGTCTCGCCAACCGACCGCGCACCCGCGTGGAGCGGCGTGGAGGCGTTTTACGACTTTATGACGGGCGCGCCCGGCTTTGCCATGGAGAATGGCGGGGTGGGCCCGTACGGACGAGAGGTGGGCAGGGCAGAGGTGGAGCCCGGCGACGTGGTGCAACTTGCCGATCGTGAAGGGGATTTTTACCACACGCTGATCGTGACCGAGCTGCGCTCGGGTGAAATTCTGATCGCGGCGCACTCGGACGATGCGCTGGACCGTAGACTCTCCACCTACACAAATGCCGCCTCGCAACGCTTTATCCATATTGAGGGCGTGCGCGTGGAGGTACCGGACGATACCTGCTACTTCGATTTATTGGAAGGAATTGCGCTGTCGGGGCAAGGCGTGACACCTGCTGCCGACCGAAATTTTGAAGCCGATCAATAAAAATAAAAAATTTTTCTGAAAAATGAAACCAACGTCAAAAAAACCTGTCCTTATGGGTGAGACACAAAAGAGGTGAGATTATGGAGGACAAACTGATAGTGGATCTGTACTGGGCGCGAAATGAAGACGCCATCACGCAGACCTCGGTCAAATACGGCAAAATGATGCACCATACGTCCAAATCCATCGTGGGAACGCACGAGGATGCGGAGGAGTGCGTCAACGATGCGTACTTAGCCGCATGGAATTCCATGCCCGAAAACCGTCCGACCTACCTGGGAGGGTATATGGCCAAGATCATTCGCAATATTTCCATCAATCGCTACGATCGCAATCACGCAGCCAAGAGGCACGGTGTGCAGGTGGTGTTTGAGGAGCTGGAGGAATGCCTTGGCGATTATGAGACCCCCGAGGAGCAATACGAGGCAGGATGCTTGCGCGAAGTTTTGGATCGCTTTTTGGCGGGGCTTAGTGAAGAGAAGCGCGTGGTATTTCTGCGCAGGTATTTTTACACTGATTCGATTGCCGAGATTGCCGATCGCATGCAGATGAGCGAGGGCAAGGTCAAGAGCATGCTGTTCCGCTTGCGCGCGCAGCTGGCCGAGGTGTTAAAGGAGGCGGGCGTATGAACGGACGCAGACTTTACGATGAGATCGGTGGCGTGAGTGAACGCTATCTGCAACAGGCTGCAAGCTACAGAGCAAGGCGCAAATCCCCCGCATGGCGCGTCGCGCTGATCGCGGCGGCATTGGTGCTGGTTGGTACACTGCTGCTTGGCACGCTGGCTATGAGCTTTGGCGCGATATTGCTGGGAGACTGGCTGTTTGGCAGCCAAGAGCAGCCGCAGCCGCCCGAAAATCATGAGCAGCCCGCGGTTTACAGCATTGCGAGGATGGAGAATGCGCTGGAAAACAAGCAGAGCGTCCTGACGCCCGTCAAGGCGGAAAACGTGCCGCTGTTTACGGGTAGTGCACAGCTGATCTGGACCGACGGCGAATCGGGTGAATATTACCGCGTGACGCTGAGCGAGCAGGAGCTTGCGGGCTTGCTTTATCTGATGCAGGAGCGTCAGGTAGACCTTGACGAGGACTCCGAGATGCCAAGTTACAAGATCTGGATCTCGGCAGGTGACGGAATGGTCATTACCCCCTACCTCAAGGCCGACCCGGGCAATGCCGGACACGGCGAGTTGTTTGATTACGATCCCGAGCTGGAGCTTTCGGGGCAGCTGATCGAGCAGATCATCCGATGCATTGAAACGTAAAATCTCCAAAACCTCTTTTGTCTACTTCAAAGCAAGGAGAGTATGATCATGAAACACAATACCTTGAAAATTTTTACCGTTGCGCTGTCGCTTTTGCTGCTGCTTGGCATGCTGGCAAGCTGTGATGCATCGTACGATGGCGAAGGAGGCATTTACACGGGAATGGGAAATATGGATGCGTATTATCCCGAAGAGAATGCGCCCGGCGTCATTTCACCCGAATCGCAGAGCAGTGTGCGCGAAAATCCCTTTATGGATCCCGAGAATCAACCCACGTCCACCTTCTCGGCCGACGTGGATACCGCGTCCTACACCTTGTTCCGCAAGCACGTGAACAACGGCTACGACTGGACGGCCATGCAGTCCGACTACGTGGGCGGCAATATCCGCACCGAGGAAATGCTCAACTATTTTGATTACGATTATGCAGAGCCCGCCGAGGGGGATTTGTTCGGCGTCAGTGCCAAGATCGCGCCCTCGCCCTGGAATCCCGACTATCATCTGGTCATGCTGGGCTTCAAGGCCACCGATGCGCAAAAGCCCGCAGGCAATAACCTGGTATTTCTGATCGACGTTTCGGGCTCGATGGATAACGCCGAAAAGCTGCCGCTCTTGCAAAAGACCTTTTCTTATCTGGTGGCCAATCTGACCGAGAACGACCGCGTGTCCATCGTGACCTACGCAGCGGGTGAGAGAGTGGTGCTGGAGGGCTGCCGCGGCAACCGCTACGAAGAGATCATGCACGCCATCAATTCGCTGGATGCAAACGGCTCGACAAACGGCCAGGCAGGCCTGCAACGCGCTTACGAGATTGCCGAGGCTTGCTATATCGAGGGTGGCAATAACCGCATCATCATGGCGTCGGACGGTGACCTCAACGTGGGCATTTCCAATCCCACGGAGCTTAAGAGCTTTATTGCAACCAAGCGCGATCGCGGCATTTATCTGTCTGTGCTGGGCTTTGGCAGCGGAAACTTCCGTGACGACAATATGGAAGCTCTGGCTGATCACGGCAACGGTGTGTACTACTATATCGACGGCGAGGTCGAGGCGGAAAAGATTTTCGGCAGCGAGCTTTGCTCCACGTTGACCACCGTAGCCAACGACGTCAAGCTACAGGTCACCTTTGACCCTGTGTACGTCAGAAAGTACCGCCTGATCGGATATGAAAACCGCGTCATGAGCGAGGAGGATTTCAAGGACGACACCAAGGATGCCGGCGAGGTGGGAGCAGGGCACACTTTAACCGTTTGCTATGAGGTCAAGCTGACCGATACTGCACTCGATCCCGCGGCGCAGCCTGCCGATTGGTTTGATCTGGCCGTGCGCTGGAAAAATCCCGGACAGAGCGAGAGCGAGGAGCGTCATTACAGCGTGGGCAGCACCCATCTGATCGAGGCCATGGACGACGATATGCTATTCGCATCCGCCATTGTGGAGACCGCAATGCTGCTCCACAAGAGCCAATATGCGGGCGATTCGTCGCTGGACGGCGTGCTTGCACTGCTTGGCGACATGAGCGAAAAGGACGCGTACCAAGTAGAATTTGAGCAGCTGATCCAAAAGCTGCAGAGAGGTAAGCAATAACTGATATGAATGAGGCGCAAAGCCTCTGTCAACGCAGAAAAGAGGTGAGAGTATGCAAGAGCAAATGACTCCGACAACCGTTGAAACTATCAAAAAACCAAAGGTGCGCGCACAGAAAAAGCACGTGATCCTGTTTGTCATCGCATGCTTGATCCTGGTCGTCGGCGCCCTTGTCTTCGTAGGAGGATTGGCGGGATGGACGGTGTACGTGTTTGATCAAACCGCAGACCTTGACATGTCCGAATCTGAGCTTCCGGGGCTGGCAGCTTTGCTTTTGCTGCTGGCGGTGCCCGCCATGCTGTATGCAGGAATTCTTGTGATGACTGTCATCAGCACCGTGTTCTGGATTGCGGGATTGATTGTTTCCGGCATTCTGGTGTTTCGCAAAAAAGCGTTGCCAACCTGGATATGGGTGCTCTCGCTGATTCTTTTCTGCATTTATGCGCTGTTTACCTTGGGTAACGTTGCTACGATTGCCTTTTGGCTGATTTCGGCCATCCTTTCCAAGCTGATGTAAGGAGTGCGTATGGAAGAAAAGAAAGTTATTGACAATGTCCTTGGCCCCAAGGCATTATTTGTGATCGCGTGCGTGATCTTAGCGATCAGCATTGTAACTTTTTCGCTCTCCATGGCGTATTTTCAGAGCGTGACCACGCCCGCGCCCGATACGGGTGAGCCGAGCGGAGACGGACTTTCCGGGGGAGAGATCATCGGTGCGATGCTCATGATGCTTGCAAGTGTGGTGCTGATGGCGATCATTCTGCTGTTCCACGCGTTTTTGTGGGGCGCGGGGATGCTGGTGTCAGCCCGACTTGCGTTTTCCAAAGCGCAAAAGCCCCGATGGATGCAGATTTTCGCATGGGTTCTGACCGCGCTTTTTGCCATTCCGACCGCGATCTCGCTGTGCATTGTGGGATACGTGGTGTTTACGTTGTTTATTCTGTGAGTGAGGAGGCCATTGAAAAAAGCCCCATGGGGCAGAAAAATAAAGCAGGAATATGTTCGATTTTGAGCAGATTCCTGCATTTTTTGTTAAAAAAGGTGAAGGAGCGGCTAAATGGTAAATCTCACCCACCGCAACCGCGTCAGTCATTTCGCGGACACTCCGCGAAATTCTCTTCCGCTGCGGTCCCCCCTCTCCAGCGGAGAGGGCTCATGATGACCGTTTTTTTTTGGATAACCAAACCAGACGGATGCGAACAAAAAGCCCTCTCCGCTGGAGA
>JAFQUG010000186.1 GCA_017408625.1 Clostridia bacterium
TAGATATGGTCACCCGAGAGGATGAGCACGTACTCCGCGTCGTAGCGGTTGACAAATTCCATATTCTGATAGATCGCATTTGCCGTGCCCTTATACCAGTCGGCACGCTTTTGTCCCTGATAGGGAGGCAGGATCTTGACACCGCCCCATGCGCGGTCCAGATCCCAAGGCAGGCCGTTGCCGATGTACTCGTTGAGCACCAGCGGCTGGTACTGGGTCAGAACGCCAACCGTATCGATACCCGAGTTGACACAGTTGGAAAGAGGGAAATCGATGATGCGGTACTTACCGCCGAAGGGGACTGCGGGTTTGGCTGTCTTGGTGGTCAGTGCGTACAGACGCGAGCCCTGGCCGCCTGCGAGCAGCATTGCGACACATTCTTTTTTCTTGAACATAAAAAACCACTCCTTCGTAAAATTATGATAGTTTCCCGACCGGGGTCGGGGTAATATAGATTATCTTTTACGGTCTTGCCGTGAAAAATAACGAAATTTAAGTGCGGCCCGGCTTTTTTGTCGCCTTTTTGCGCACGCAGCGCAGCACGGTGACGCCAAGCGGAGGCACGCGCAGATGAATGGCGTGCTTGCCGCCCATCTGCTCTGAGCGGAACTGCGCACCCGTATTGGTCACACCGCTGCCGCCATAGGCGGTATCGTCGGTATTGAAAACCTCGGAGTAAGTGCCGTCTGCGGGAACCTCAAGCAAAAAGTCCTCATAGGCCACGGGCGTGAAGTTGAGCACCGCGATCAGCTCTCTGCCGTTCTTATCGATGCGGCGGAAGCTGGTGATGCTGCGATCCTTATCATCCGCATCGATCCATTTGAAGCCGTCAAACGAGTCGTCTACCTGCCAGAGCGCAGGCTCAGCAAGATAAAATGCGTTGAGTGCCTTGATAAAGGCCTTATGCTTACGGTGCGTAGCGTACTCATCCAGCAAGAACCACTCAATCTCGCCCGCATACGCCCATTCGCGGAATTGGCCGATCTCATTGCCCATAAAGCTGAGCTTTTTGCCGGGATGCAGCATCTGATAAGCAGCAAACAGTCTTGCACCCGCAAACTTTTTCCAGTAGTCGCCCGGCATTTTGTCGATAAACGACTTTTTGCCGTGCACCACCTCGTCGTGCGAGATGGGCAGTACGAAATGCTCGTTGAAGGCAAACATCAAGGAAAAGGTCAGCTTGTCGTGGTGATAGGCACGGTACAAGGGATCCTTTTCGGCATAGAACAGCGTATCGTTCATCCAGCCCATGTTCCACTTAAGATGGAAGCCAAGCCCCTCGCGATCCTCGCCAGTTACGTGCGGGAATGCGGTGGATTCCTCGGCGATCATGAGTACGCCGGGACACTCGCGGCGCATATGCGCATTGAGCTTTTTGAAAAACGCAATGGATTCCAGATTGCGATTGTCGCCGTGCACGTTGGGCAGCCACTCGCCCGGTTCTCTGTCATAATCCAGATAAAGCATGCTGGTCACAGCGTCCACGCGAAGTCCGTCCGCATGAAATTCCTTTGCCCAATAGGTGGCATTGGAGATTAAGAAGGATTGCACCTCTTCCCTGCCCACGTCAAAGCAGCGCGTGCCCCATCCGCGGTTTTCCATGCGATCCCTGCCCTGGTATTCGTAAAGCGGTTTCCCGTCAAATTCATAAAGACCGTAAGCATCCTTGGGAAAATGCGCGGGCACCCAGTCAAGCAGCACGCCGATGCCGGCTGTGTGCATCGTATCCACAAAATAGCGGAAATCATCCGGTGTGCCGTAGCGCGGCATGGGATTGTAGTATCCGCAAACCTGATATCCCCACGAGCCGTCAAACGGATGCTCCATCACGGGCATCAGCTCGACGTGGGTATATCCCATATCAGTCAGGTACGGAGCCAAGAGATCCGCGATCTCACGGTAAGAGAGATACGAGCCGTCCTCATGTCGGTGCCACGAGCCAAGGTGCATCTCGTAAATATTCATGGGGGATTGATAATACCGCTCGGCTACCTGTCTGCGGCGGCGCATCCACGCAGCGTCCTGCCATGCGTAAGGCTCTGCCTCCCAGATGCGCGAATTGGTTCCGGGCGCGGGCTCGGAATAACGCGCGTACGGGTCAGCCTTCCAGATGCGACGATCGCCCGAGGCAATGCAGAACTTATAGGCATCTCCCGATTTTACGGCATTTGGCGGAAGCACTGCCTCCCAGATGCCTGCTTCGGAAATACGCTCCATCGGACACGTCAGCTGCCAGTCGTTGAAATCACCGCTGACCCAGACGCCGTCGGCATTGGGGGCCCAGACGCGGAAATAATAACCGTCAGGCATGCGGTGCGCGCCAAGATAATGATATGCATATCCGGCCGTCCCCTGGTGGAACAGATAGCGGTCCAACTCACCGTATTTTGCTCCCATTTCGGTCTCCTCCTCCCATCTTCACACAACTTGTGTGAATTTTCTTTTAATCTACTCTAAATTATATCACAATCAAACCGAGATGTCAATGTGCGAAATGTCGATTTCCTCTTAATTACGTAGAAATTTCAAGGGCGTTTGTGGTCACATTGCACATATTTTTCCTATTTGTGAACAAGGCTTCAATAAACGTTCAAATTCGCATCATTTTCTTGACACCTGACAGATTTATGATATAATAGTAGTATGTATGAAAATCCGGAAATGGGAGGATCAGATTTTGATCGAGGTAAAAAATCTTACCAAAAGGTACGGTGCGAATACCGCTGTTGACGACGTCAGCTTCAAGATCCGTAACGGCAGGATCTACGGCTTCTTAGGTCCCAACGGTGCGGGAAAATCCACCACCATGAATATCATCGCGGGCAGCCTTGCAGCCACTTCGGGCTCGGTGCAGATCAACGGATACGATATCTGCAACGATCCGATCGAGGCAAAAAAGCAGATCGGATATCTGCCCGAAATTCCCCCGCTCTACTCCGATATGACCGCTTACGAATACCTGCATTTCGTGGCAGAGGCCAAGGGTGTTGCTCCCGCACGCGCGGAAAAGCAAGTCAACGAGGTCATGGAGCAAACGGGCATTACACACATGAAAAGCAGAATGATCTCAAAGCTTTCCAAGGGATACAAGCAGCGCGTGGGCATTGCGCAGGCTATGCTGGGCAATCCCGACGTCATCATTCTGGACGAGCCCACGGTGGGCCTTGACCCGCAGCAGATCATTGAGATCCGCGAGCTGATCCGCCGCCTGGGACAGACCAAAACAGTCATTCTCTCCAGCCATATTTTAGCCGAGATCAGTGAGGTCTGCGATCACATCATCATCATCTCGCGCGGTAAGATCGTGGCAGACGATACCCTTGAAGCACTGGAGGCGCGCGCAGGCGACGAGACCGTATTGCAAATGAGCATCAAGGGCGACAGAAGCGGCATTCTGGACGTGCTCTCGCGCTATCCCAACATCAGAGAGTACAACGTGCTTAAGGATGCGGACGGCATTGTGGAGCTTGAGCTCAAGCTGCCGCGCGGTCTGGACATTCGCGACGAGCTGTTTTTTGCCATGGCCGAGCGTCGCTATGCCGTGATCAACATCGAGCAGAAAACGGCAAGCCTTGAGGAGGTATTCCTCTCTCTGACCGACAGAACGCAGGGCACGCAGGACAAGCATGCGCTGCGCGAGCGGAAGCGTCGCGAAAAGATGCTTGGTAACGTCAAAGAGGAAGCACCTGCCCCCACACAAAACGAGATGGGAGGTGACGCGCAATGAAAGCAATTTACAAGCGTGAGCTCCGTTCTTATTTTGGCAGCATGTACGGCTATATATACTTGGCCTTTACACTTTGCGTCATCGGCATCTACATCACCACACACAATCTGCTGGGCGGTACTGCCGAAATGGCGTACACCTTCTCGGATATGGCGTTTATGTCCATCTTTCTGATCCCCGTGCTGACCATGAGAAGCTTTGCCGAGGAACGTCGTAACAAAACCGACATGTTCCTTTTATCGCTGCCCGTCAAGCCCGTATCCATCGTGCTTGGTAAATACCTGGCCATGCTGACCGTGTTTGCCATTCCCGTAGCAGTGCTTTGCGTATTCGGCCTGATCCTGCGCCTGTTTTCAGAGGGCTCAATGCTGCTTGGCTCTCTGGGTGCTTCACTGGTTGCAGGCATTTCCTATTTGCTGCTGGGCGCCTTGCTGATCGCCATCTGCATGTTCATCTCCTCGCTGACCGACAGCGTGGTCATCGCGGCAGTGGGCGGCTTTGCGGCCGTGCTTGTACTGTTTGGCATGGATTACTTAGTCACCATTGCGCAGTACCTGGATCTTCTGTTCCCCGAGCAGGCTACCCTGTTCTCCTTTGTGGGACTGATCGCGCTGCTTGCCCTGTTCGCCCTTGCCTCGGGTCTGCTTTCCCAAAGCCTGACCGTGGGCATGATCGCGGCCGCGGCCACCATCATCCCCCTTTCCGGTGTATATGCCATTTGGAACGACGCCTTTGCAGGGCTTTTTGCCAAGGTTCTGACCTATCTCTCCGCTTTTGCAACCTTCTCCTCCATGACACTGGGAGCCTTCAGCTTAAGCGGCCTTGTATTCTTCGCATCCGCCATCTTCTTTTCCGTGTACTTGACCGTACTGATGCTGGAAAGAAGACGCTGGAAATCTTGATGGAGGTGACTTGACATGAATGAACAAAACAATCCCAAGATCAAGCGCTCCGTCAAGGGCACCAAATGGGTGGTCATCACCGCCGTCATCTTAGCAGCCCTGGTGCTGCTCAACGTAGGCATTGGACTTTTGCCCCGTGCATGGACCAATTTTGTGGCAGATTCCAGTGATGCCTTTTCGATCAGTGCAAAATCCAAGTCCTTTTTCAAATCCCTTGATAAGGACGTCACGATCTATTACGTTTACGACCCGGAGGAGACCTACGATTTCGAGTACGCCGCCAAGTTCCGCGTTATGCTGGACAAGTACGCGCGCCTTTGCGACAGCGTTGAGCTGGTTTACGTGGACGTCTCGGACACCGAGTTCATTTCCCAATACTACGCCGGCGCGCTGATCGGCTCCAGTCTGATCATCGAAGGCAAGGAGAGATTTGACGTGATCAGCTACGATGAGCTGTTCATGTACGCCTTCCCCGAGGACAAGGCTCTGCTCTCCTATGGGGAATTCATCACGGTCATGAACGCCTGGATGGGCGTAGCCGAAAACTACGCCAAGACCTACGGCCAGGAGGCAGCCGTCGTATATGCCGATCAAGCCATTGCGCAATACTACGGCATAAACAGCTTCTATGCAGGCTACTCCGAGATCATGGAGGGCTACAACCGCTACTGGTACGCCGACGCCATGATCACCTCGTCAGTCGATTACGTGACCACTGAGGAGATCCCTACCACGTACATTCTGGCAGGCCACGGTGAAGCTGAGCTTTCCGAGAACTTTACCAAAATGTATCTGGACGACCTGAGCATCCGGTACTTCTCGCTCAATCTTGACGCTACGGGCAAAATTCCCGAAAATGCAGTCACGCTGGTGCTCAACGCCCCCAAGACCGACATTACCGAAAAGGAAAAGACTCTGATCTCCGACTTTATCGCAGGCGGCGGCTCGCTGATCCTGAACACCACGCCGGATGCGGCCAAGCTGACCAATCTGATGTCGCTGATGGGCTCCTACGGCCTTGGCGCGACCGATGCACTGGTGTTGGACGACTCTCTTCACTATGACCCCAACGCAAGCAACAAGGAGAACTCGACCGAAAAGGAAACCGAAGCAGAAACCGAAACTCAGCCCGAGGCACAGGCAGAGGAGCAGACCACCGAGGCGACAACCGAACAGGAAAGCACGACCGAGGTCGAAACCTATCCCGACGATTACCTCTACCTGCTGCCCGAGAGCAAGCATGAGCTGATTGCCACGGCAGACGAGATCATCCACATGGCAATGCTCAGCGAGATCTATACAATGTATATGACTGCATACCAGCAGTATCAGCAAACCGGTAATTCGCTGTATCAGGCATATGCACAACAGTATCAGCAGCTCTACGAATCCTACAGTAAGAATCCGCGCAACTATCAGATGCTGATCGTGGGTGCGCATCCCATCACGGTCACCGAGACTGCGGGCGTGAGCGTCAAGCCGATCGCCACGACCTCGGACAAGGGCTATCTTTCCACCGATCCCACCGCGGGCAAACACAACATGGCCGTCTCAGCAACTGTCACAAACGGTGATAAGGCCGGCAGCATCGTATGGTTCGGCTTTGCCGACAGCTACAGCGAACAGATCGCAGAAAAGCTTTATCCCTACAACTACGGCTTTCTCTATGCCGCCGTTGACTATGCGGGCAGCACGCAATCCTACCTTTCCGATTACACCGACATTCCCGCCATCGACCTTGGCGGCTCGCTTGACATGCACTGGGGCTTTATGATCCTGATTGCCGCCGTCGGCATTCTTGTCCTGCCTCTTGCAACCGTTGTCACGGGTATCATAATCTGCGTCAAGAGAAGACGGCAGTAACGTAAATTGATTTCCAAAAGCATCCCGCCACCGATTGCTCGGTGGCGGGATTTTGCGGTTATAGGTTCTTTGACTGATAGACGGGCGATCAGCGATCGCCCGTTCTTGGCTCAAACTCATTTTCAAAATGCTTGACAAAATCATAATTATCTGTTATACTGGAAAATGGATTTTTATGTGTGGAGGAATACGCGAAAGTTCACGCTACCGATTTGATCAGTATACCATTCGCGCTTAAACCTCAACTTGAAATGAATTCCGATCCATTTCAAGTTGAGCTTTCAAAACTTTTCGAGCCGCCAAGGGCGGCATGGAGACTATTATGAAACAGATGTTACCGCGCCTGTGGGGCAACGATGCCCTGCGTGAGCGTATTGGAAACGACATATGTGCGCACAGACTTTCGCACGCCTATATTCTTGAAGGCCGTTACGGAATGGGTAAGCATACCTTGGCTATGCAGATAGCGGCAGCACAAAGCTGCGAGAACAAAGACAGCGACGCGCATCCCCTGCCCTGCGGCACTTGCAAGAATTGCAGAAAAATTCTGGAGGGCAAATCCCCCGACGTCATTTTGGTCAGCCGAGAAAAAGGCAAGGCGCAGATGACTGTGGACGTGGTGCGAAGCTTGCGTACCGACGTACTCACCCCGCCCAACGATCTGGACACCAAGGTCTATATCATAGAAGACGCGCACACCATGAACACCCAGGCGCAGAACGCGCTTTTGCTGACACTGGAGGAGCCCCCCGCATACGTGCTGTTTCTTCTGCTTTGCGAGGACGCGGGCAATATGCTGGAGACCATTCGCTCCCGTGCACCGGTCTACAGATTGCAGCCCCTGCCCGTGCAGACCATCTCCAAGTACATTGCACAAAACGTTCCCGGCAGCAAGAATTCCGCTTCGGGAGAAACGCTTGAGCAGGTGCTCATGGCAGCCGATGGCAGCATCGGTCGCGCACTTGACCTGCTTTCCCCCAAGGAAAGCGCACCCATCTTAGCCGCAAGAGAGGCCGCGATGGAGTTTCTTGACGCTGTCCCCGCCAAGGGTGAGCGCATGCTCCGGGCTTTGGTGGCATATGGCATTAAGCGCGAGGATGGCCGCGCAGATCTCAAGCGAGATGAGGTGGCCTACAAGCTGCAAACGCTTTTGCGAGCCTTGCGCGATCTGATCGCTTTGCGCAGATGCGACCCCACCACCGTTCCCCTTTGCTTTTTTACAGACCGCGAGGCAGCTGCCGCATACGCCATGCGCTTTTCCACGGAAGAGCTGCTCAGGCTGCTTCATGCAGTTGACGCGGCGCATGACAGCATCGCGATCCGCAACGCCAACGTGCGCATCACCGTATGCAACATGGCAATTTCGGCAGGCATTCTTTAATCAATACTTTATAAGAGGTTATTTACATGGAAAACAACCAGCAGAACAATAAAGCACCCGAAGCGGGTGCGGGCAAGAGCGGCGGCAGACACCGTCCGCACCACCGCCGTCCTCATAAAAAGCCCGAGCAAAAAGATCAGGCCGTGCAAGCAAATGCGCAAGTAAACGCACAGGCGCAAGCACAGCCCGAGCAGCAAAAGCAGCAGAGCAAGCAGCAAAACAAGCAACAGAATAAGCAGAATCAGGGCAACCAGCAAAAGCAGAATCATCAGCAGAACAATAAGCAGGCACAGCCGCAGCAAAAGCAGAATCAGCAAAAGCAGCCTGCTCCTGAGGCCAAGAACGAAGGCAGCGGAAAGAAACGCTCCAGAAATCGCGGCAGAGGCAGAGATAAGGATAAGCAGACGCAGGACGCTATGCAACAGGATCTCACGCTCAAGATGCCCTCGGATATTTCAATCGCTGAGATCAAGCAGCTCGTACAAGATACCAAGCGTACTCAGCAAGCTCCCGCCAAAGAAGAAAAATTGCCTTTGGCAGATGCTTCGATCTTGGAATCCGTACCTACGCACTCTACCCCTGTCTACGCCCCCGACGAGGAATTGACCGAGGTGGTCGGCGTCAGATTCAAGGAAGAGGGCAAGGTCTATTATTTCGCTCCCGGCAGCAATCTCTTTTCCAAGGGTGACCCCGTCATTGTAGAAACTGCACGCGGCCCCGAATACGGCGTGATCTGGGTGGCCAATCGCAAGGTACGCGACAGCGAGATCATCAAGCCGCTCAAGGAGGTCATGCGTCGTGCCACCCCCGAGGACGAAAAGCACAATCGCGATAACAAGGCCAAAGAGGCCGAGGCTTTCCGCATATGCGGTGAAAAGATCGCAAATCACGGTCTTGATATGAAGCTGGTGGAGGCACAATACACCTTTGACAACTCCAAGCTTCTCTTCTACTTTACCAGCGCGGGCAGAGTGGACTTCCGTGAGCTGGTCAAGGATCTGGCAAGTGTGTTCCGCACCAGAATTGAGCTTCGTCAGATCGGCATCCGCGACGAGGCCAAGCTGATGGGCGGCCTGGGAGCATGCGGCAGACCCCTTTGCTGTGCAACCTTCCTTTCCGATTTTGGCCAGGTCTCGATCAAGATGGCCAAGGAGCAAAGCCTCTCGCTCAACTCCAGCAAGATCTCGGGCGTTTGCGGCAGACTGATGTGCTGCTTGCGCTACGAGCACGAGGCTTACGTGGAGGAGATCAAGCTGACTCCCCCTGTGGACAGCGTGGTCAAAACGCCGGACGGCGTGGGTACCGTTGTGGAAACCTCTCCCCTGCGCGGCCTGCTCAAGGTCAAGCTCAAGGATACCGACGGCGCACCCATTTCGGTTCACCGCGACCAAGTCAAGGTGCTCTCCAGACCCAATCGCAGAGGAGAAGAGGACGACGAGGAATAATTTTCACAAATTATTTTTTGATTTTTTTACAAAAAGCTATTGCATTTCCGTACATTTGTGATAAAATGTATGTGTACAACCAAAAAAACTCAAACGGAGGAATTTATCATGGCTTACAAGATTAATGACGATTGCATCTCCTGCGGCGCATGTGCTGAGGAATGCCCCACCAGCGCAATTAAGGAAGGCGACGGCAAGTACGAGATCGACGCTGATGCTTGCATCGGTTGCGGCAGCTGCGCTGACGTATGCCCTGTTGGTGCTCCCGAGGCTGAATAATTCGCCCCACGGAACACAATACATAGCATATTCGAGTTAGGGGTTCGCATACGCGAGCCCCTATGCTTTTGAGGAGTTTTTTATGTTACGTACAAACGAAACCTTGGACGAGGTCAATGAGCAGATCAAGCTGATCCAACGCAAGGATGGCCTTCGATACGGCACGGATGCCTATTTGCTCTCTGCCTACGTGCGCCCCGCACCTTCGGCACGCGCGGTGGACCTTGGCAGCGGCTCGGGTATCATTCCCCTGCTCTGCCTGACGAGAAATAAATACGCCAAAGCGTATGCCGTGGAGGTACAGTCCGATTTTGCCGATATCATTGGCAGAAACGCAGAGATCAACGGTATGGAAGAGCTGCTGATCCCGATCTGCGCGGATCTGCGCGACCTGACCCCCGCACACGTGGGCGGTGAGGTGGGCATCGTGACCGCTAACCCGCCTTATATGAAAACCGGCGCGGGCAAGCGAAACGAATCGGATGCCAAATATATTGCGCGCCACGAGGTCATGGGCGACGTGGACGATTTTTGCGCAGCAGCCGCAAGATTGCTCAAGCATGGCGGCAGCTTTTACGTGGTGTGGCGTCCCGACCGCCTCTCGGAGCTGATGGAATCGCTCTCGCGCCACAAGCTGGAGCCCAAGCGCATGAGCTTTGTGCAAAGCGATGCGAACGCAGAGCCCTCAATGGTGCTGATCGAGGCCAAAAAGGGTGCGGCGCACGGTCTGCGGATCTCGCCTACGCTGATTTTAAGTGAAAACGGCACGCAGAGTAAGCGCGCCGAACAGATCTATCAAAATTGCAGTTGGAGTGACTCGGATATATGGAGCATATAAAACGTTTATTGAGCTATACGCGACGCGCACTTGCGGATTACGACATGATTCGCCCGGGCGACAAGATCGCGGTGGGCGTTTCTGCAGGCAAGGACTCGCTGACCCTGCTTTGTGCGCTGGCACATCTGCGCCGCTTTTATCCCGTGCCCTTTGAGGTGGTCGCGGTCACGGTGGACATGGGCTTTGCGGGCGGCACGGATTTTTCGGGTATTCAAAAGCTCTGCGACGAGCTGCAGGTAGAATACCACATCGTACCCACCGACATTTATAAGGTCATTTTTGAGATCCGCAAGGAATCCAATCCTTGCGCACTTTGCGCCAAGATGCGCAGAGGGGCTTTGAACAATTACGCCAAGTCGATCGGATGCACGACCGTAGCACTGGGTCACCACTTTGACGACGTGGTGGATACCTTTATGCTCAATTTGTTCTTTGAGGGCAGGATTGGGTGCTTTCAGCCGGTGACAGACCTGTCGCGCGTGGGCATCCGCGTGATTCGCCCCTTGATCTACATGCCCGAGAGGCACATCAAGGACTTTGCGCGCAAGGTGGAGCTGCCGGTCATCGAATCCCCCTGCCCTGCAGATAAGAATACACAGCGCGAGGAGATGCACCAGCTGATCAACGAGTTGGACAGAAAGAACAAGGGGCTGCGCTACCGCATTTACGGCGCGATCCAGCGCGGCGAGGTGGACGGCTTCAAGCCGGTCGGCGGCATGACGGGCATCAAGGATTGCTCACCCGGAGAGGACGAGTAAACAGCTCGGACAACCCAAACTCACGAAAGTTTTCGCCCGCCTTTTCCAAAAGGCGGCGCAGGTCGAGGGCGCGAAGCCCTCGTCGCCTCCGCAGAGGCGAAACATTCTCGGCGTTTCAATTCGCGCAGCGAATTACTGGTTCTTTTCTTTGCGCCCGCGGTGTCAAAGAAAAGTACGGAGAGACTTTGCTCAACGTATAGAAAAAGGGAGTTACTTTGCATAAGTAGCTCCCTTTTTGTTTTGTACTGCGGGAGCAAGCCCCCGCCCTACGGTTGCCCGGATATTAAGTGACAAAACCTTTTCCGTTCTTTCTTTGAGCAAGTAGCCGCAAAAAAATGAACCAGTAATTCGCTGCGCGAATTGAAACGGCGTCATGCGGGGCTCTGCCCCGTACCCCGCGAGCCTTTGAAAAGGCTCGAGCGAAACTTTCATCCTGTGAGAGTGTTCCGTTGGGGGGGGCGGTTGATTCAAGCCTTTACTTTTTCTCAAATCCCTGCACAAAGCCGTTTGTGATCTCGGCCGAGCAAACGTCTCCGCCGATCACCTTCTTGCGCCAAACCAATACGTTGGCATATACCGTACCCTCATGCCCCTCGTAATTGGTCACCTTGAACGTGTATCTCGTCACTTCTTTCCCCTTGTATCTGCCAAGATCCAGCCCCTGTGCCAATTGAATCTGATTATATCCCGCATAGATCTTGTCAAATTCCTCCGGTACAATCACCGTCTTGACCTCGATCGCCTTGCCCTCTACCTGCCAGCCAAACTGTGCCAGGAAATTCGCCACGTCCTGCTCAGTCCTGATCTTGTCATACCTGATGCTGACCGTTTGATCACTCACCTGTCCCACTGACGTGTCCGCTTGCCCCGCCGTGACGTAGGTCGGCACGAATGCCACAAGTGCAATCAAGCCCACA
>JAFQUG010000187.1 GCA_017408625.1 Clostridia bacterium
TACCCGTGCGCGTTGCCTCGGTTCCCAGCTCCACGCCCTCCAGCATGGCCTTATACTCAGCTGCGTCGTTGACGCCCATGCTGTCGGCAAGCTGCGCTGCCTGCTCGTCATCCGCAGCCTTTTCCTCGCGGAAGGGATTTTTGAGATAATTCAGTAGCGTTTCGGTGGTATAGTGCTTGGGCGGAGAGGTCTCCTTTTCGGTGGGCTTGAAGATATGGTTGACCTTGTCGCCCTTTTCAAGGCGCGGCAGCACCTTATCCTTGGCACCTCCGTCGTCGTATTTCATCCAGCCGGGCTCCAAAATGACCGTTCCCTTGAGCGAAAACTCCTCAAAGTTGCCCACCTTGACCGTGATCTCTGTGCGCTCAGCCAGACAATCCTTGGCGCAGAACACCGCCACAAATCGGCGGAACACGGTAGAATATACCTGGTTCTCTGCCTCGCTCAGTCTTCCCTTTTCGGGGATCTTATAGGTCGGGGTGATGGCCGAGTGCGACTCGATCTTGGCGTCGTCAAAAATCTTTTTGCTGTCCTTGAAGGTCACGGGATAGCCGATTTTGGCAATGCCCGCAAGGATCTTTTTGACCTTGTCCTTCTCGGCGGTCGCCAAGTACTCCGAGTTGGTTCTGGGATAGGTCAGATACCCCTGCTCGTACAGCTTCTGCACGATCTCCAGGCTATTCTTCATGGGCATTTTATATTTCTTTGCCAGCGTGCTTTGCAGCTTGGAAAGCGAATACAGCTTGCCGGGCATGATGGTGTCCTTTTTTCGCTTGACGGCCGTGACAATGGCATCCGCCTCGTTATACGCGCGGCAAAGCTGCTCGGCCTTTGCGTATTCCTCGGGCTTGAATTTAGTCTTGCCCACAAGCTCAACCACCTCGCCGTTTGTCTGCTCCTTGCTGGCAATCACGCAATATTTACCGGGCACGAAATTCTTGATGGCCATATCGCGCTCGTAAATGGCGCGCACGATGGGCACGATGACGCGTCCGACGCGCATCAGAGAACCGCATTTGAGTGTGGCGTAGCGGGTCAGGTTGACGCCGTACAGCCAGTCGATATAGGTGCGGGCAAAGCCCTCGCCCGCAAGGCTGTCGTACTCGGATGCATCCTTGAGATCAGCCAAGGCGGCAATGACCGTCTCGGGGGTCTGGTCGGGCAGCCAAAGACGCTTGAGACTCTTTTCTCCGCTCAGCGCGTGCTGAATGCAAAGGCGGATGATGATCTCACCCTCGCGATCCGCGTCGCCCGCGTTGACGATGGTGTCCACGTCGGCACGGTTGCACAGCGCACGAATGGTCTCGTACTGCTTGACCACGCCGCTGTCCACGCGCTTGTCGCTGCCGCGTCGCAGCTCAAAATGGAACTGCCCCGGGAAGCAGGGCAGATTCTCCATGCTCCAGCGTCCGTCGGGGCCGGGCGAGTAATATTCTACGTCAGCAAGAGAAAACAGATGACCGAACGCCCAGGAAACCAGATATCCGTTGCCTTCCAGAAAGCCGTCGCATTTGTGCATGCGGGAGTTGCCCGGGATCTGCTCGATCGCGGCCGCAATATTTCTGCCAAGGCTGGGCTTTTCGGCAAGTATCAGAATCATACTGCTCTCTCCTTTCTATCAAAGTTATCGTTTTCTTGAGAAAAATTCCGTCAAAATCGCGGCACATTCCTGCTCCATCACGCCGCCCTCGAATGCGGGCATATGGTAAAGCGGATACTTCTGAATGCGCAAAAGGCTGCCGCAAGCCCCTCCGCGCGCGTCGTATGCGCCATATACCACGCGGTCCACTCTTGCGTTGACCAAAGCCCCTGCGCACATGGGGCAAGGCTCCAAGGTCACATACAGCACACAGCCCGTCAATCGGTTCGTACCCAATGCGGCGCAAGCGCGACGGATGGCCAGCACCTCGGCATGCGCCGTGGCGTCGGGCAAAAGCTCACGCTCATTGTGCGCCTTTGCAATAATCTCTCCATCCTTGACGACCACCGCTCCCACGGGCACCTCGCCCAAGGCAGCGCCTTTTTCGGCAAGCTCCAGGGCGTGCTTCATATACATCATATCACTATTCATGCTACGTGCTCCATGATCAGACTAAACACCGCCATGACGATGCTCAGACAAATAAATACTGCGATCGAGGGCGAGAAAAAGCCCTTGACGGCCATGCCGTCGGATAGCTTGATGGGCTGCTCAAAGTGCTCTTTTTCCGGCGTTGTGCCAAACGCGCTGCGCACAATTTCCTGCTTCTTCTCCTTGCGCCTTGCAAGCAGCACCAGGATCGCAAAAGCAACAAGACCTGCAAACATGACAAGCAGATTCATGGCGATCATGATACGGTTGGCAAGCATTTCGTCGGATACGCGCGCCATGATGACCATTTGCACAAAGGAGACCAGATTGTTGAGCATATGTAGAATGGTAGACGGCCAGATCGAGCGTGACTTGACGTACAAAATGCCAAGCAGCACGCCCGCCATGGCGGTATATAAAAACTGCGTGTAGCTTTGGTGCATGGCTGCAAACATGAGTGCGCTGCCCACAATGGCAACTCCCTTGCCGTACGGCAACAGATTTCCGAGCACCAGGCCGCGGAACAAGAATTCCTCGCAAAACGGAGGCACGATGACCAGCATGACAAATACCAGCACCACCATGTATCCGTTGCCGGGCTTGATCAGCTCCAGCAGCATCTCGGTGGACTCGTTACTCTCCCCCATAAAAGGAGCAACCAAGAGCGAATTGATCTGTCCCACCGCCGTGATCATACCAACACCTGCAACGCAGGAAAGCAAAAAATGGCGGGGCAAGCGCAGATCGAAAAACATGGGCTGCGTGGGGATTTTCTTGCTCATCAGCATAAAAATCGGCACAGGCAGCATAAAGGAGGCAAAATAGAATACGTTATAAAAGCCCCAATAAAAGAGATTGCCCGCCTTTTCGGAAAGCACGCTCTCAAACATCATGTCGGCAATGCTCAGTACCGTCATGGATCCCTGCAAAAGCACGAACCAAAACAGCAAAGCAAAGCCCAGACGCAGCGTCAAGGCCTTATATTGTTTATCA
>JAFQUG010000188.1 GCA_017408625.1 Clostridia bacterium
CTGCCTTCATGACCTCAATCGCCTCATCCAGCGTAACGGTGAAGGGCTTTTCCAGCATCACGTTGATGCCCTTGTTGAGTGCATAGATGGTGGGGATTGCATGCTGACGGTTGTAGGTGCAGACGGAAACCGCATCCAACTGCAGGGATTCGTCGTCCAGCATTTCCTTATGGGAAGCGTAGTCGGTCTTAACGCCCTCAACGCCGCCATCCTTGAAGAACTTTGCTGCCTTGCCGGGGATCAGGTCGCAGCCTGCAACGATCTCTACGTCGGGCATTCTCTTGTAGGAATCCAGGTGTGCAGCCGCAATCCAGCCGCAGCCGATGATACCGATTCTCAGCTTTCTGTTTGTGTCGATCACGACCTCGTTTTGCTGGTTCTTGTAGTCCAGCTTAGCATCCATTTTTTCAGCCATTGTAATATCCTCCGATTAAAATGATTTTTATTTGATTTGTTATACGCCGTTAATAGCCCAACGTGCGCAAATAGTTTCTGCTCTTTTCAATGCTTTCCAGAGGAGTCAGACCCATGGAGGGCGAATCCTGCTCGACCACAACCCACTGCGCACCTGCTTCCTCGGAGGCTGCAAGAATGCCGGGGAAATCCTGACGACCCGAGCCGACGGGACGGAACTCGAACGCCTGTGCCGCGCTCTCCTTCTTTTCGGATTCGATGCCGATCAGCTCGTACATATTTTCCGACTTGCCGCCCACGAAGTCCTTGAGATGAACCACGGGAGAACGGCCGCTATACTTCTTGATATAGCCGGCGGGATCTTCACCGCCGACGTTGACCCAACAGGTGTCCAGCTCGGTCTGCAGATATTCTGCGGGAACGGTCTCATACAGCACGTCCAGCGCGTACTTGCCGTCGATCTTTTCAAATTCAAAGTCGTGATTGTGGTACAGCATCTGCATGCCAAGCGACTTTGCCACCTTACCAAGCGCAAGAGCATTCTCCACAACCTTGGCAAAGCCATCCGTGCCGGGACGGCACTCGGGGGTCAGATACGGGATGGCAACAAACTTGCATCCGATCTCGGCATACTGACCAAGCACACCCTCGGGATCAGCCAGCATATCATAGTAAGGCACGTGCGCAGAGATCGGAACAAGGCCGATTTCCTCACACATTTTCTTGATCTCGGCGGGTGCATAGCCGTAAAGGCCTGCGAATTCCACGCCATCGTATCCCATTTCCTTAATCTTTTTCAGCGTACCCGGAAAATCTGCCGCAGCGTCGTCTCTGACCGAATACACCTGTACCGCTACCGGTAATGCCATAGTGCACCTCCATTACAAGGGATCTCGCCCCATTTTTCTTAATTATAAGACAAAAGGTGCTCAGTTACAAGACAATCATAGGCTTTATTCGGACGTTTATTGCTGTTTTGTATAAAATATGGCGATTTGCACACAAAAGCAAATCGCCATTTGTTATGATTGACCAAAAAGCCGTGCTGTTACGACCCAAAGCTCGCGCGCCTGCTCCCAAGCCTCGTCCAGCTCGCTTGTGGGCATGGGATAAACCACGTTTGCCAGCTCCACGGTCACGGTGGGAATATCCAGTTCAAGCGTCATCCAGTCATTGAGCGACGCATCCAGATGATCGTCGTAAATAAACTGATATCCCGTATGCTCGCATACCGCCTCCGCCAAGTCAAAGGTCTCCCGTCTGACCGCGCCCGTCATGCCGCAATCCCAATATACGACCTGCCCCGCCGTATGGAAGGCAAGCATGCCCTCGATCTCGCCAAGTCCCCGTACGTATGCACTGACTGCCTGCGTTTCAGGCTCGGATGCAGCACTCGGACCTTTATAATTGCGGAAGCAGGGAGATAAAATGCCCGTGGTAACCTGCGACCAATTGGACAGCGCGAAATTTCGGTTGAGATCCACACCGTTTGCATTGGATTTCCAGTTATAAGCAAAATAATCGTTGATATGCTTTGCGCTTGTCAGTCCGTCGCGCGTATTGTCCGCAAAGATCTTTTCAAGATTTTCTCTGACCTCGGGGGTCTGTACCGATTCAATACCGCACAGTGCCAGCATAATTCCGTCCGGATTGATCATAGGCAGTACACAGAATGCGAACTGCTCAAACATCTGCTCGTAGGACATGCCGCCATAGCTGCCTGTTTGGTAATTGGACAGATAATGCTCGATCTGTTTCATGACCACAAGGCTGCTCAGATATTCCCTTCCGTGAATGCCGCCCGATATCATAATCTTGCGCGGAGCCTCGGGATTGCCCACCACGCACGCATAGATCTCTCTGCCGTCCACACTCTTACCGATGCTTTCATAAGAAAAATGCGCACCGTACGTTTCCAGCAGCAGTGCAAGATCCTCTTGCAGCTCGGGATAGGTATAGCCAAGCTCACCCGGAGAAACGATGCTTCCGTCCGCAACCACCTCATCGGTTACAGACTGCGAGTCAGAGCTATCGGGCTCGGTGGTATCCCCGGAGGTATCAGACTCGGTCGGCTGCTCGCTTTCGGTGGGCTGTACTGTGTCGGTCACCGTTTCGGGCTCGGTCTCTTGCACACTCGATTCCCCCTTGGAAGAGGAGTCCTCGGGAAAGGGGGCAGGCACACTCTCACACGCTGCAAGCATGCAAACAGTAAGCATGCCACAGATCAGAAAAACCAAAAATCGCTTCATTCCTTATCCTCCCGATATTCCAGAAGGTCACCGGGCTGGCAATCAAGCGCACGGCAGATTGCCTCCAACGTGGAAAAACGAACGGCACTGGCGCGTCCCGTTTTGAGCTTGGAAAGATTGACGGGAGATATCCCCACACGCTCTGCAAGCTCTCCGAGCTTGATTTTTCTATCCGCCATCACGCGGTCAAGTCTGACAATGATAGCCATTTTTTCCTCCGAAAATCTTCATTTATTATATTATAATATATTTCATGCGCAAAGTCAATCTTTTTTAACGAAAAACGATAATATTCCGTCGTATTCTCCCGCGTTTTTTGAATCGCACTATTGATTTTCCGTTGGAAGTATGCTATAATGCTTGCAGAAGTCAAGGAAAGCAAAAGGAGGCCGCCATGATTCTTGCAATCGATATCGGAAATACCAGTATTGTGCTGGGCGGATTTGAATCCGACAAGCTGCAATTCGTTGCCGGACTTTCCACCGATCTGCACGGCACACTTGACGAATACGCCATGCGCATTTCGGGCGTACTTGCACTGCACGGTGTCAATCAGGACAGCGTTTGCGGTGCGATCATCTCCTCGGTCGTGCCTCCCTTGAACGAAACGGTCAAGCAGGCCTTGCGCTTTTTGTTCGGACATGAGCCGCTCATGATAGGCCCGGGTATCAAAAGCGGCATTTGCATTCGCTGCGATATGCCCTCTTCGGTAGGCGCAGACTTGATCGCCTCGGCGGTAGCCGCACATTATCTTTATCAAAGCCCCGCTTTGATCATCGATCTGGGAACTGCCACCAAGCTGTCGGTCGTGGATGAGCACGGCGCTTTTCTCGGCGCATCCATCATCCCGGGCGTGCATATGGGCTTGAATGCCCTGGCCGAGCAGACCGCGCAGCTTCCCAAGATCAGTCTGGAGACCCCCGACAAGGTCATTGCCAAAAACACGGTGGACTGCATGAGATCGGGCGTTCTTTACGGACATGCAAGCATGATCGACCGCATTCGTCGGGAGATTGGCAAGGATCTGCTCGTCCTGGCTACGGGCGGTATGGCGTCCGCCGTCATTCCCCTGTGTGAGCACGAGATCCGCATGGACGAAACGCTCATTCTCAAGGGCTTGCACGTTCTCTACCAAAAAAACCGCTAACGTATATTTACTGCATCGCAGTCAATATAAATTTTGATGCGTTGTACCGCCGCGCGCGGACGACAGCAAGGAGGA
>JAFQUG010000018.1 GCA_017408625.1 Clostridia bacterium
AGCTTCCGTACCTTGGAGGACGGCAGAGTGTTCATGTATGACATTGACGGCAACTGCTTCTGCGTGACCGATCCCGATGCGCTGGATAAGGCCAGCCGTAAAAAGATAGAGATCTATCTGTAAGGAGGCCTTTTTATGAAGCTGATTTACGAGCTCCCCTTGGCCGATCGCCAAGCGCTTGACGCGGCGGGAGGCAAAGACGAGCAGATCCTTTACTGTATCCCCTTTGAATACCACGAGCAGCGCATGGTGGAGGGCTACATGGTGCTGACTCCCACGCGTCTTTACAAGCTGCAGGACGGCGCGTTGATCGACTCCTGGGAAATTGACCGCATGAGCGATTTCCACGTTGAGCAGCTGTATGGCTGTGCCGCATTCTACGCCAAGCTGGACGGCAATTCCGTGCTGCTCTGCCGCTTTTCCACAGGACGAAGCCTTGTGCGCTACACCATCTTAGCGCAGGGCTGCAGTAAGGTGGCCGAAGGGATCACCGAAAACCTGCCCACCAGCGACGAGCCCGAGCGTTACTGCCCCAAGTGCGGCAGGCCCTTTATCCGCAACACCCAGCTCTGCCCCTACTGTCAGGACAAGAAAAAAATCTACACCACGCTCTGGCGCATGACCAAGGGCATGAGGATCTGGATCATGGCACCGCTGATCACGGCAGCAGTTGCGCTTTGCCTGACCTTTATTGCTCCTGTTTTTCAGGAATCCCTGATCAACGACTACATTCTTGCCGAGCATCCGCTCTCAATGGATAACTGGCAGGATTGGCTTTGGATGTTCTTGCTCATTTCGGGTGCCATCGTCTCGATCGACGTGTTGCACCGCGTGCTCAATATCGTGCAAAGCCGCATCTCGGCAGTCACCGGCGCACGCTTTACGCGTATGCTGCGCACACTGCTCTTTGAAAAGATCCAGACGCTTTCCATGGCGTCCGTGCAAAAAAAGTCCACGGGTGACCTGATGGGCCGTATCAACAACGACGTCAACGTGGTACAAAACTTCGTGGTGCACCTGCTTCCCACCTATTTTGCACAGTTTGTCTCGTTTATCGTGGGCTTTGTGCTGATCGTGACCATGAGCTTCCGCCTGGGCGTGCCCATGCTGGCGCTGTATATTTTCCTGCCGCTGCCCATCGTGCTTTATGCCATCTGGAAATTCCGTGACAAAATGAAGCTGCGTAACCGCCGCGCCTGGATCTTGGGCAGACAAACCAATCTGACCCTGCAGGACACCTTGAGCGGTATCCGCGTGGTCAAGACCTACGGACGCGAGCAAAGTGCAATCGATACCTTTGCAGACTGCACCGAAAAGCAGGCCGTGCAAAACTACTCCAACGCCAAGCTGTTTGACACGGTGTTCCCCGTGCTTGCATTTATCCTGCGCCTTGGCAGCTATCTGATTTTGTGGCACGGTAACCTGCTTTTGTTCCGCGGCGCGCTGGGCGTGGGTACGCTCAACCGCTTCAATACCTACACAAGCATTATTTACGCGCCCCTGATGCAGATCACCACCATTCCCCGTAACATCTCGGAATTCATGACCTCGTTTGGCAAGATCATGGAGATCATGGAGGAACAGCCCGAAATTGCGGACATTGCAAAGCCCGAGCACGTCAAGCTCAGTGGTGCGGTCAGCGTCAAGCACGTCACCTTTGGCTACGAGAGCGCATCTCCCGTGCTCAAGGACGTCTCCTTGGAGGTTCGTCCCGGCGAGATGATCGGCATCGTTGGCCATTCCGGCTGCGGCAAATCCACGCTGATCAATCTGATCATGCGTCTTTACGACCCTGCCGAGGGCTGCATTGAATTTGACGGCATCAACGCAAAGGACATCGAGCAAGCGTCCCTGCGCTCGCAGATGGGCGTGGTGCTGCAGGAAACGCACCTGTTTTCGGGCACGGTGCGCGACAATATCCGCTACGCAAAGCCGCACGCCACCAACGCAGAGGTGATTGCCGCCGCACGTGCTGCCAACGCGCACGACTTTATTATGTCGCTGCCGCAGGGATATAACACGGTGGTTGGCGAGAAGGGCTATTCCCTTTCGGGCGGTGAGAGACAGCGCGTGGCCATTGCGCGTGCGCTGATCCACAATCCGCAGATCCTGATATTGGACGAGGCGACCGCGGCGCTTGATACCGAGACCGAAAAGCTGATCCAGGACGCGATCGACGGCATGACCGAAAACCGCACGGTATTTGCCATCGCGCACCGTCTTTCCACGCTGCGTAACGCAGACAGAATCCTGGTGCTTGACCACGGCGAGGTTGCCGAGTGCGGCACGCACGTTGAGCTCTTGGAGCAAAAAGGCATTTACTACAAACTGGTTATGGCGCAGGCACGTGCCGCGCTGGAGAAAACCGGAGGCATGATGTAGCATAGGCTGCGCTGCATCAGTGAAAAATCGGCAGAGAACTTGTTTCCTCTGCCGATTTGTGCTATAATGGGACTACCTCGTAGGGCGGGGGCTTGCTCCCGCTGTCACAAAAGATTTATGCCGATAAAGCAGCGGGAGTAAACCCCCGCCCTACATTTGTCCCAATGCCTTTTGTCATACAAAAGCGAAACTGATGTGATCAATCAGACGAACGAAAAAATTAACGGAGGTGTTGAAATGCAAAAGCCTGAAATGATTATTTTTGATTATGGACGCACATTGCTATATCAGCCAAACTTTAATACGTCAAATGGAAATAAGGCAATTTACCCATATATAAGCAGAAACCCGCGCAATATTTCATTTGAAGAATATGATCAAACCATTATTGAATTATTTGCAAAGATCAAGGCGGAACGAGGAAGTATCATCGAGATTCACGAGCATAATTTTTTGAAATTGGCAATGGACTATATGGATATTTCGTTTTCTGTATCAATAGAAGAGGCAGAAGAGATCATTATGAACGGGATATCACAAGGTGCCATAATGCCTGATGCTGATAAACTGCTTGATTATCTCAATGCAAAAGGAATCCGAACAGGCGTAATAAGCAATAATTGTTTTTCGGGCAATGCCTTGAAAAAGCTATTTGACAGACTTCTTCCAAGAAACAAGTTTGAATTTGTTTTAGTGTCAAGTGATTATATCTTCAGAAAGCCACATAGTATGATGTTTGATATTGCATTACAAAAAGCGGGATTGTCAGCTGATAAAGTGTGGTATTGCGGCGATAGTATCGTTGCAGACGTGCAAGGTGCAAAAAATGTTGGAATGTTTCCTGTTTTATATGAAGGAATGACTGTTGACTGTACCAATCCTTTTGCGCATCAGAA
>JAFQUG010000189.1 GCA_017408625.1 Clostridia bacterium
GGCAAACAGCTGCCAAGCAATCCAATTCCGGAAGGCGTGTTTACCATTGGCCAATACGCACTTTTCAATTACGCAAGCACTTATGCAACAACGCCTCTGACCATTCCAAGCAGTGTCACAAATATTGCCCAATATGCGTTTTCATCAGCAGGCACCGTTTATTACGACGGCACCAAGGCAGAGTTTGTGAATCTCATGAACCAGATTATGACGCATGGCACGGTGATTTGTACAGACGGTGAAATTCAGCTTTCCTCGGATTAACCCATAACCTTTCCCGCCCGCGGCAAAGCCGCGGGCGGGTTTTTACTTATAATGTCGTAGGAAAAGCGCTTTGCCTCCCATTACGTTTTGGGCAGATCTCTTGATTATTCTCAAAATATTTGCTAAAATAGTGTCATAATTCGCCTTGCGCGTCGTCTTTATGGGTGAAGGACAAAAACGAAAGGAGATCGTCGACATGCTGGACAGTCAGATCATTGCGCTGTATGATGCAAGGGATGAGCGCGCCATTGCAGAAACAGCAGCAAAATACGGCAGCTTTTGTACGAGTATTGCGCTCAATATTCTGCAAAATCTGCAGGATGCCGAGGAATGCGTCAACGATACGTGGCTACGCACCTGGAACTCCATTCCACCCGCAAGACCAAACGTGCTCAAGGCTTATCTTGGCAAGATCACGCGCAACGTCGCTCTTGACAAATACAAGGCCGCACGCCGTGAAAAGCGCGGGTTTGGTGAGATCGTCGTGGCATTTGACGAGATCAGCGAGATCACGGCCTCGGACTACGCCCTGGAGGACGAATGGCGCGAGCAGGATTTTGTGGACCTGATCAACGCCTTTCTCTATTCCCTGCCCGAGCGTGACCGCCACGTGTTCGTGCGCCGCTATTTCTTTACGGACAGCGTGCCCGCGATCGCCAAGCGTTTTGGTACTTCACAAAACAACGTTCTGAAGATCCTTTCCAGAACCAGACAAAAGCTCAAAAATTATTTGGATAGAGAGTGGACGACGCTATGAAAGAACAGAAATTTTTTGATTTACTTGGCGAGATCGATCCCGAGATCATCGCCGCCGCGGACAGACCCGTGCCATTTCGCAAAAAACGCGGATTTGCGGTCATGCTGGTCGCCGCCATGATGGCCATCGTGATATTGGCCACCCCCGTTGTGGGCGCGTTTGCGTTGGCCGAGGATTATCGCACGCAAAATCCCGAATTCAAGGGCAACAGACTCCAGGCACTCGACCGGGCACTCGGCAAGCCGGATATGCCGCTTTCCGGTATGGTGACCGAGGCTCTTGGCTTAAATCCCATCACGTTTGACGCGATCTTTTCGGATCACGGAGACCTTGACTGGAATGCCCTTTTGGCAGCGTTGCGCGGTCAGGAATCAGAGGAGCAGCTCGCTGACTCGGTCTTCCGCGCCGTTCAGATCGACGAGAACAGCATGCGCATCGTGGCCTACACAGGCACTATGGAGACCGTAATCATTCCCGAAACCATGGACGGACTTCCCGTCACCGAGATCGGCGAGCACGTGTTCGGCAAGGACGAGAATTTGCAGCACGTGGTCATTCCCGACACAGTCACAAGAATCGACAAGGGCGCATTTACCGCCTGCTCCAACCTGCCGACCGTTAAAATGTCCGAAACCGTTGAGTTTATCGGAGAAAGTGCCTTTTTCGGCTGCCTTTCTCTGACCGAGATCGAGCTCCCCGAAACGCTGCACACCATTGACGTGGATGCATTCGGATGGTGCTTCAGCCTGGAGCACCTGGATATTCCCTCCTCTGTCAGGACTCTGGGCGACGGCGCGTTTATTCATTCCGCCATGAAGGAGATCGTCATTCCCGAGGGCGTGAGTGTCATTCCCGAGTGTGCGTTTATGAATATGCCCAACCTGCGCGAGATTACCCTTCCTTCCACGATTACCGAAATTGAAATCGACGCGTTCATGGGCTGCGAAAATCTTGAACAGATCACGCTCAACGAAGGGCTTGTCAAGATCGGTCGCCA
>JAFQUG010000190.1 GCA_017408625.1 Clostridia bacterium
AGGGAGACAAGTGACGCGGTTGCGGTGGTGGGGGTTCCCATACAGACGCTCTTTCACCAAGAGCAGAGCGCGGAAAAGCCACCACTTATGTGGTGGCTCATTTCTAAATTTACCGCTATTTCCGCAGCCCGATAACTCTCCCGCTTTTTATTCCATATTCAGGATGACACTCAGGGATGCTAAGAAGAAAATCCTTGCGTACGCAAGGATTTTCAGTCAAAGTTTATGTGGTTTTATTCTACGTCCTTCCAAGAAGGAATCTGATCCTTGTAAAGATTGTAGAACTCGGTGTTGGTGACAAGATAGACGTCCTCTGCCTCGCTCATCATCTTGACCAGCTGCTCAAAGGTCTCGTAGCCTTGTCCGTTGTTGAGATCCAGCTCGTAGGCGTGTCCCCATACGTAAAAGAGCATATCCTCGGTGCACTCGGCATCAATAAACTGCTGCGCCAGTGTCAGACAACGGGGGTCGATTGCCGAGCAGGTGGGCATCCACTTCATAAAGTACTCGGGCAGCGCAAAGCTGTAGGTCGAGGTGACACCGCGCGCAAAGCGGATGTCTGTATTTTCCAGCACCAGCTCAATGGTCTTGTCGGTATATTCGGTATCCCCGCCCGGCCAAGCCATGCCCACGGGGCGCACGCCTGTCAGCTCTTCAATGTTGTCGGCATCCTTGCCAACCTCTTTTTTGATCTGATTTGCGCGTTTATCGTAGTTCTTGAGTGAGGGATGATTGAGTGTGTGTACCAGCACGTCGTAGCCATCGTAAATGCCGGTCTTGAGCTCCTCCTCGGTAAAACGCTGATGGGGAATAGAGGGGTCACCGATCGCAGGACCTACCCAATCCCAATTTGCACCGTAAAGGCCGGTGTTGATGTTGAAGGAAATGCACTTGACGTCGTATTTTTTCAGGATCTCAATGACCTTCAGATCCTGGGTAATGCCGTCGTCAAAGCTGAGTGTAAAAAATTTTTTGGGCTTTCCGTCGTTTGGCACGATGGTCTCCTCCTCTGTATTGATTTCGGATTCCTCCGGGTCAGTTGCTTCGGTGGTGGAAGCGTCGGTGGTTTGTTCTGTTGCCGGCTCGGTCTCTTCGGGGGCAGTCTGCTGCGGTTGGTCACCGCCGCTGCAAGCGGTCAGCAGTGCAAGAGCGCAGAGCAAAAGGGAAAGTGCGATCAATCCTTTGCGTTTCACGGGCGTATCCTCCATATTTTGATGCTTTTATTATAGCAGACGTCAGCCCTGCTGTCAACCGATTTTTGCAAGATGCGCTGCCAACTGCTTCATGGCCTCGCTGTAGCTCTCAAAGCCAAGTCCGGTCACGCGCACGACGCATACGGGGGTGACGTAAGAGATACGGCGAAAGGCCTCTCGGCTGTCAACGTCGGATAAGTGCACCTCGGCCGAGGGGATCTCCACGGCGGCAATTGCGTCGGCAATGGCCACGCTTGTGTGCGTGTAGGCGGCGGGATTGATCACAATGCCGTCGTACTGATCAATTGCAGCCTGAATGGTGTCCACGATCACGCCCTCGTGATTGGTCTGCATGATATCGACCTCAATGCCGAGCGCGGTGGCTGTCGCCTTGATATGCTCGCAAAGCGCGGCATAGGACTTGTTGCCGTAAATGGCAGGCTCGCGACGGCCAAGCAGGTTGAGATTGGGACCGTTGATGACTAAAAATTTCATAAAAGTTCCTCCATAATGCGTGCGGCAACCTCTTGGGGCGTGCCGTCGTTGGGGATTTGTAAATCACAAAATGCGCGGTAGAGCGGCTCACGGACGCGGTACATGTCGGCAAGCGCACCCGATTGCGAGAGCGGTCTGCCATCGGTGGGCAGCTGCTCCAAGGGGCGCTGCAGCCAAACGATCGTACCGTTTTGCTCCAGCTGGTACCGGTTCTCGGGGCGTGTAACAATGCCGCCGCCCGTGGCAATAATCTGCCCGTGAGCGGCACCCACCTCGCAGATGACTTGGTGCTCGATGGCGCGAAAACGCTCCTCGCCCTCGTCAGCAAAGATTTCGGGAATGGACTTGCCCGCCTTTTGCACGATCAGCGCGTCGGTGTCCACAAATCTCTTGCCCGTCAAGGCGGCAAGACTTGCGCCGATGGTAGATTTGCCGCAGCCCGGCATGCCGATCAGTACGATATTGGCGCTCTCGGCGGCAAAGGAGCGCACGATGCGCTCGATCTGCGCGGTGTTCACGGGTGCGCCGGTAAAGCGTTCGTGTCCCGCAGTTGCTTGCGCGACAAGCATGGAAAGACCGTTGGTGCAGGGAATGCCAAGCTGCTCGGCTTGCGCCAAGAATGCGGTGCGCGCGGGGTTGTAGATCATATCCGCCACGCCGCAAAGATGCGGGAATTGGGTAAGATCCACAGGTGAGATGCCCGATTTCGGGTACATACCCACGGGCGTGCAGTTGACGATGACCTGGGCGTCGCCGTGCAGGTCGTATACGTTTTGATAATTGACCTCTCCCGAGCGCGAAACGATGCCGACCTCGGCAGCACCCGCATCACGCGCGACCGCAACGGCGGTCTTGGATGCGCCGCCGGAGCCGAGTATCAGAACCTTTTTGCCTGCAAGAGCAATGCCCGCGGACGAAAGCGCATAGGAAAAGCCGAAATAGTCGGTGTTGTCGCCAAGCAAGGTGCCGTCCGCACGACGCGTGACGGTGTTGACCGCGCCCAGCTTCTCGGCAGCGGGCGTCAGCGCGTCCAGATAGGGAATGACCGCTTGCTTATATGGAATTGTCACGTTCATACCCACATAATCGCCGTGTTTGACAAACTCTCCCACCTCGTCGGGAGCAAGCTCCTTCAAGGTATAGTCGGGATTGCCCAGCATGGCGTGCACCTGGGGCGAAAAGCTGTGTGAGAGGTGCTCACCGATCAAGAAAAAACTGCTCATATCAGAACTCCATGAGTGAGGGGATTGCCTCGTAAGGGAAGGATGTGCGCTGTTCGGATGTCAACAAGTGCTCGGCCTGCAGCAGTGCGTAAGTAAACTTGACTTCGATATCGTTTGCGGTGCGGTCAAAGGCAAATTCGCCGCATTGTGCATAGTCGAGATCGCTGTTGCGCTTGCCTGTAAAGCGTTGGCGGTTATAAAGAATTTTGGCAATATTGAGGCGCGTGCTGCCTTCGTTTCTGCTGACTGTGGCAACGTATGCGGGCGCACCGTCGGCATACAGACAACACTTTCTGTGCCCGCCCTCTTCAAAGTATTCAAGAAACGTGTAGCATAGGTCATATAGCGAGGCGGGAGATACCCGGATCCTGCTTTCTCCGACAAGTGCATCCGCATCGTCCTCTTCCAAAGAGGGATTGCCAAAGCACAGGTAAAGATCTCCGTCCATCGTTTCGACTGTCATATCGGGAGACGGAATGCTGTATTTGCGGCGCAGGGCGTCGCATGCCTCGGTATAAGCCGAGGCGGAAAGTTCGTAGGGCGTGATCTCGCCTTCGATCTGCTCGGCACAAAGCAGCGCGCACATGCGTGTGTTTGCCCGCGACTTGCTCTCCAAAAACTTCTTATTGTTCTTGAAAAATGCCGCACCCTTTTCGGTCAGCGCGTATCCTTCGATATATCCGCCTGCGCAAAGCTTGCCGAGAGAGTAGGCAAGCGCATCTTTGGAGAGCGGATAGGGCAGAGAGGCGCAAGCGGCCTCCAAAAGCGCATCAAGCGCGGTCTTTTTGTCGCGAATGGCGGCAAGCACTTCGTAATCAATGACTGTATATTTCATAAATTCCTCTTATTCGTCAAGCAGAAGATCGACCATGGCAAGCGCAGCAGCAGCCTCCACCACGGGAACGGCGCGGGGCACAATGCAGGGGTCGTGTCTGCCCTTGATTTGCAGCTTGGTATTTTCCATGCGGGAGAAGCTGATGCTGTCCTGCTCCTTGGCAATCGACGGCGTGGGCTTGATTGCCACTGCGAACAGAATTGGCATGCCGTATGTCATGCCGCCCAAAGCGCCGCCTGCAAAGTTGGTGGCGGTATAGATATCGGAGTCGTATGTCAGGATGGGGTCGTTGTTTTCCGAGCCGCGCATTTCGGCAACCGCAAAGCCTGCGCCGAATGAAATGCCCTTGACTGCGGGAATGCCCCACACCGCCTCGGAGATGGCGCCTTCCACCGAGCGGAACATGTGCTCGCCAAGGCCTGCGGGCACGCCCGAAATTCTGCATTCGATCAGTCCGCCAACCGAGTCGCCCTCGGCGCGCGCTTCGGCTATCACAGCTTTCATTCTTTCCCCCGAGGAATAGTCGAGCGTGGGAAAATCACGCCCCGCGAGATGGTCGAAATCTCCAAAGCCTTTATCCAAAGGGTGCAGATATGCGTCATATACACCGCCGATACACAGCGCGTGTGCGCCGATGCGAATGCCCTTAGTGGCAAGGTATTGCAGGCAGATGCCGCCCGCCACGCACATAAGCGCGGTCAGACGCCCCGAAAAGTGTCCGCCACCGCGCAGATCCACCGCGTCACCGTATTTCAGACGCGCGGCAAGATCGGCGTGCCCCGGGCGGGGAACGTCGAAATCATAGTCAGAGGATCGGGTATTGGTGTTGTAAATGACTGCCTCGATGGGCGAGCCGTCTGTATAAAGCAAGCCGTCCGCGTCTTGGGTCACGCCGCTTTTGAAATGCGGCTGATCTGCCTCGCGGCGTGGGGTGGACCAGGCGTTCTGCCCGGGCGCGCGGCGCGCAAGGAAGGCCTGCAGCACGGTCATGTCCACGGCAATGCCTGCGGGCAAGCCCGAGAGCGTCATGGAGATCTCGGGGTCGTGCGAGCCGCCGCGGATGTCCAAGCAAATATTTTTTCCGTAAGGATGGGGCATAAAAAGCTCCTTTCAGCGTGTTTGGCAGAGCAGGTCAAGCTGCTCCCAGAAGGTGGGGTAGGATTTGGCCACCGCCTGTGCACCCTCAATGGTGACAGATCCTTGGCAGCCCAAAGCGGCAACCGCAGCGGTCATGGCAATGCGGTGGTCGCCGTATGCGTCCACAAAGCCGCCCGAAAGCGCGGGCTTGCCCACAATGACAAGACCGTCGTCGGTCTCTCGGACGTCTGCGCCAAGTGCCGTCAGTACAGCCGTGGTGGTGGCAAGGCGGTCGGATTCCTTGATGCGCAGGCGTGCCGCACCCGTAATGCACGTCGTACCCTCGGCTAAAGCGGCGGTTGCCGCGATCACGGGCACGAGGTCGGGGATATTTGCCGCGTTAAGGTTAATGCCGTGCAGAGGCGCGGGCGTGACCGTAATGGCATGATCGTGCACGTCAATCTTTGCGCCCATGTCGGAAAGCACCGACAAGATGGCTTTATCTCCTTGGCCTGATGCGGTATCAAGACCGGTCACGGTCAAGGGATGCTTGCCCACAGCACCCATGCAAAGCCAGGGCGCTGCGCCCGACCAGTCGCCGCCCACGGCAAGCGTGCCGGGTGAGGTAAAGCGCGCGTGCGCGGGAATCGTCAGCGCACCGTCCTGCTCCTTGACCGCAATGCCAAAGGCGGCAAGCGCGGATAGCGTCATGTCAAGATAAGGGCGCGATTCGATCTTCCCGACCAAGCGGACGGTTGCGGGCGTATCGAGGTCAAGCAGCGGCAGCGCAAAGAGAAGTCCGCTTACAAATTGCGAGGAAATGTTGGCAGCGATGGAATAATCGTTGCCGGAAATCTTGCCCGATACCTCCAAGGGGTTTGAGCCTTGGGGGGAGAGGGTTGCGCCATGCTCCGAGAGCAGCGTATCAAGCGGCGAGAGCGGGCGCGCGGGCAGCCTGCCGTGCAGGTGCAATTGCGCTTTTGTGCCAAGCGCACAGATCACGGGCAAGAGAAAGCGCAGGGTGGAGCCGGATTCGCCGCAATCCAAGGAGGCGGCGTCCGGGATATTCTTTATGGGTATGACGTCAAAGCCGCTCTGCGTGCGAGAAATGGATGCACCAAGCGCGCAAAGGCAAGAGACGGTGGCGTCAATGTCGTCGTTGGAGGC
>JAFQUG010000191.1 GCA_017408625.1 Clostridia bacterium
AGACCGAGCAGGCACTGCTAAAGGCGATTGCCGAAAAGGTGAACACCAAGGGCGGCGTGCTGGTCTACAACCCGCACTCGGCAGTCAGGAGCGGAAATGTTCGCGTGGACGGGAAATTGGTCTACGTGGAGGACATTCCCTCCAAGGGCTGGCGTGTGGTAACTCCCAAAAAGACAGAAGGTCGTGTCAAGGTCAGCGAAGGAAGGCTGGAAAACGATTACTTTATCGTAGAGCTTGACAAAGCCTGCGAGATCACCCGTCTGTATGACAAAAAGAACGACCGCGAGGTCCTGCGCGAGGGCGGAAAGGGCAACCGACTTGTTGCCTACGAGGATATTCCGTTTGCACACGACGCATGGGAGATCTCGGAGTATTACACAGAAAAATCATGGAGGCTGGATGACGTACAGTCGGTCAAGCCGATCACGGACGGCGTGAGAAGCGGATTGCGTGTGGAACGCAAATTCCTGTCCAGCACCGTCGGACAAAACATCTGGCTGTATGAAAACACGCCGCGCATCGACTTTGAGACAGACGCCGATTGGCACGAGCATCATTTGTTGATCAAAACACTGTTTGACACCGATATTCATACCAACCGCGCCACCTACAACATTCAGTTTGGTAACGTCGAGCGCTCCACCACCAAAAATACGTCGTGGGATACCGCGCGCTTTGAGGTGCTGGGACACAAATATGCCGATCTTTCGGAGGGCAATTACGGCGTCGCCCTGCTCAACGATTGCAAATACGGCTACAACGCCCATGACGGCGTGCTGGGGCTTTCGCTGATCAAGTGTGCCACCGATCCCTATCCCGAGGCAGACATTGGAGCCCACCAATTCACCTATTCGCTCTATCCCCATGCGGGAACGGTGGCGGAGAGTGAGGTGGAGGCACTTGCATACGAATTGAACAAGCCTTTGATGGCACTCAAGGTTGGAGAGCAAACGGGAGAGCTGCCCGAGCAATTCTCGATGATCTCTGCCGACAAGAGAAATATTATCATTGAGACGGTGAAGCAAGCAGAGGCAGACGACGGAATGATTGTTCGTCTGTATGAATGCACCAACAGCAAAACGCCCTGCAAGCTGACGCTGGGGATCCCTGCGAGCAAGGTGACTCTTTGCGACCTGCAGGAAAATGAGCAGGAGGCTTTGCCGCTTTGCGACGGTGTTGTTTCCTTGACGGTCAAGCCCTATGAGATCGTCACGCTTAAGATCAAGCCCTGATATTGGGAAGAAAGGATTGATAATATGGATTTTTTAAAGGATAAGATCCGTGTAACGCTGGAAAATCTCAATCGGCATCTGCGCCTGTGGGAGCAGGAGATTGACGGATTTTCGTATATGGAAACCGCCTATAAGACCGACAACGTGTTGCCTTGTGCGGACGATCCGCGCTTTACCGTTTTTGAGGGCAAGGAGTGGCGTCTTGGCGGCGACCGTCACGCATGGTTTTATAAGCACGTGGTATTGCCCGAGGAGGTAGTGGGACAGCAAACGCGCATGGAGATCTTTACGGGTACGCGCGGCTGGAACGTGCGAAATCCGCAATTTATTGCCTACGTGGACGGCAAAATGGTGCAGGGGCTTGACGTCAATCATACCACCTTCCTTTTGGGAAACAAGCGCGAGTATGACCTGTATCTGTATGCCTACACGGGGTCTGTATCGCAGGATCTCAAATTCTCGGCAAAGGCATATATCAGCGATCCGCTCTGCCGTAAGGTCTATTACGATATTCGGATCCCCTACGAGCTTTTGGATTGTCTCAATCCCCTGACCAAGGAATATGCCGATATTTTGGAATCTCTCAACACCGCAACCAATCTCATTGATCTGCGCCAAGCACCAAACGGGGACTTTCGCACCTCTCTTGCCGCGGCAGCTTCTTGAACGAAGCCATCAATCGGGGCAGGATGTAGCGGGAAGGAATGGTGGAAGCGCTGATGGCTATTATCCCCTTATCTTCATTTGCGGAGAAATGCTCCAGGGCCCGGTCTCGCACATCCAGCATC
>JAFQUG010000192.1 GCA_017408625.1 Clostridia bacterium
AATCTTACATAGCCGAACGGGAATCGAACCGAATTGCCCGACGACGATGCATTTTCGCATCTTTCGGCGCGCTTTCGCTTGCACGATTTGTATCTTGCTGCGCAAAATCACACCAAAATCTATCAAAAATGCATTCGCCGGCGGGTGCGAGCAGTTTTGACGCAGCAGATTTTTTCAAGCCCAAAAGCTTTTTCCACAGGGCATTATAGGCAATATGTCCAAGGGAAAAGATGAAGGGATCGGACAAATCTGCCCGTCAAAACCAATTTGGTTCGACTCCCGTTCGGCTAAGCAAAAGTATCCGTGCACCCAAAGGTGCACGGATGTTTTTTTGCATTTTTTGCAAAAAAACTCTTGACATCCGGGGCGCGTTGTAGTATAATTTCTCTCGTTGTGAAATTTTACGGGGCGAAAGGATTTTGTGATGATTCAACAAAGATTACATCCTCGGTTTGTTATACATCCACAAGACACGATGCGCAAAGCAGGCGCGTTTGCCAAAAAGAATGCAGTGCTGCTGATCGCGCTTGCGTGCGCAGCCGTCACGTCGGTCATTGTGCCCCCGGACGCGGCGTATCTCGGTTACTTTGACCTGAAAACGCTGACCTGTCTGTTTTGTACGTTGGCGGTGATCTGTGCGCTCAAGAACATCCGCTTTTTCACGGTGCTGGCGCGCAAGATCGTGCAGTGCACGGGGTCCTTACGCATGGCGGTGCTGGCCTTGGTGTGGATCACCTTTATCGGCTCGATGCTGATCAGCAACGATATGGCGCTCTTGACCTTCCTGCCGCTCGGCTTTTTCGTGCTGAGCTATACCGGCATGCAGAAATATATGGCGTTTGTGTTCATCATGCAGAACATCGCAGCAAACCTTGGAGGTATGCTGACGCCCTTCGGTAACCCGCAAAATCTCTATCTGTACAGCTATTTCAATATCCCCACGGGCGAATTCATGGGCATTATGGCCATCCCGTTTGCAACAGCCATCGCGCTGATCACGATCTGCTGCCTGTGCCTGCCCCGCGTCAAGCTGGAAATGCCCGCACAAGGGGAGAGCAAGCTGCCCGTCGGCCGCACCGTCATCTATCTTGTACTGTTTGCGCTTGCACTGGTGGTCGTGTTCCGCGTCGTGCCGTATTGGCTGGGTCTGATCGTGATCACAGCGGCACTTCTGCTCATGGACCGCAAGGCACTTGCCGACGTGGACTACGGTCTGCTTCTGACGTTTGTCTGCTTCTTTATCTTTGCGGGCAACATGGCGCGCATTCCCGCGGTCAGCACCTTGATGAGCGGACTTCTTGAAAAGAATACGCTGATCTTCTCGGTGCTTTCCTGCCAGGTCATCAGTAACGTGCCCTCGGCCATCCTGCTCTCGCAGTTTACGGCTGATTATCCCGCGCTGCTCTTGGGCGTCAATATCGGCGGTGCAGGCACACTGATCGCGTCTCTTGCCTCGCTGATCACCTTCCGCGAGTACTGCGCGCACAATCCCGGCAAGGCAGGCTCGTATCTTGCCAAGTTCACGGTCTTCAACTTTGGCTTTGTCATCGTGCTTTGCGCCGTTGCTTTGTTGATCCTGTAAAATATCAAGCCCGAATTCCAAAGACCATGGAATTCGGGCTTTTTCTTCTTTTATAAGGATATTTGCAAAAACCTATTGAGAAATTCTGCAAAATATGTTATAATTAAAAAAACTATGCTTTTTTGATAGGAGTGTCATGATGGCTTATACCGAGGACGAAAAATTACAGATTTACACCGAGGCCACCGAGCCCGCGCCCTGTGCGGTGCACGAGTATTATCGCTCGCTCTCGCTGCTCCAAAGGATTCACGGCTATCGCGATGCGGATGCACTTTACGAGCAATACGCAAAGGAGATCGACCGCTTGGAAAAGCAGGCGGCAACAGGCGCGAGCCATGAGAACGACGAGGTCAAGGCTTACCAAGCAAAGCAGCAGAAAAAGCGCAATCTGGTCACAATTTTTCTATGCTCCTTGTTTGCATGCCATCGAGCGATATCTCCCAGCCGAAGGTTGTGCCCGCCTCGTTTAAGATGGTAATCTCGCGGTCGCTCATACCATCAAAGATGATTGGCACTGCAA
>JAFQUG010000019.1 GCA_017408625.1 Clostridia bacterium
CCATGCCGATAGCCATATCCGAGTAAGCCGAGAAGTCCAGGTAGATCTGCAGCATGTAGCAAAGGCCGCCAAGTAGCAGGGAAACGGCCGAAAGGCTTGAAAGGTCGGTCGTGGAGGCAGAGGGCAGAAGCGTGTCTGCGATCATGGCACAGCCGTTGGCTAAGAGTGCCTTTTTGGCAAGACCCACGGCAAAGCGGGAAACACCGCGAGCAGCGTCGTCCCAGGTGACGCGACGGTGGTCAATTTCGCATGCAACGTCTGCATAGCGCACGATGGGGCCTGCGATGCATTGATGGAACAGAGAGGCATAGAGCAAAAGGCTTGTGTAGCTCTTTTGTGCGCTCACCTCGCCACGGTGTACGTCAATGACGTAGGAGAGAAGCTGGAAGGTATAGAACGAAATGCCGATGGGCAGGGTAATGGCGGGAATGATCTCAGGCAGACCCGTCAAAAGCTGCACGTTTCCAAGGAAAAATCCTGTGTATTTGAAAATGATCAGCAAAGCCAGGCAAAAGCCGGTGCAGATCCAGGCTGTAGCACGGGAGCGGCGTGAGCCGGGGCCTACCCGGTCAATGATGATGGCGCTGACGTAGCACACAAAGGTCTCAAGGCACAAAAGCAGCACAAAGGCAGGGCCTCCCCATGCGTAAAAGATCAGGGAGGAGACCAGCAGAATGATATTGCGCGCACGGATACCGCGCGCGGCAGCGTACAGTGCGTAACTGATCACCAAAAATGCAAAGATGAAAAATAAGCTTGAAAAAACCATGTGTGCCCCTTTATGTAATGTGTAGATATTCTTCCAATCTAAAGTATACCATAAAACCGCATCGCACGCAAGGGATAAACGCAAAAAGCAAAATGAAAAATGCAAAATTCTGTACGCTGTACTCCTCACTCTTCATTTTTCGTCAAGCCCTTGACGAACATGTTTCTTGGTGGTATAATATTCCTATATTAAGAGTAAATCGGTGAGCGTCAAGTGCTTGCGGGACGGGGAGTTGTCCGCAGGACGAAGGAATAAGGCAAGCCTTATCCGCGGTTCACCCTTTGCATCCCGCTTTATATGGCACGAATATGGTACGATATACCTCTTTTTCTTGCGATATGGGCGAGGAAAGGAGGATTTTTTATGAGTATCAAAAAAAGAAGATCAGCCCCCGAGCTTTTGCCCGCAGGTACGGGCTACGGTAAGCAGTATTGGCTGGATGCCGCTGCGCAGTTCAAGGACGTCAAAATCCTGGTGTTTGCCGCCTTGTTTATCGCCTTGCGCGTGCTGGTCAAAATGCCAATTTTTAAGATCCAGGTGTTGCCGGGACTGAATTTCACGCTGGATTGCTACGTCAATGCCATCGGCGCTATGGTCTGCGGCCCCGTGGTCAGCTTTTTGTCAGGTGCCATCAGCGATACGCTTGGGTGCATTCTGTTCCCCATGGCGGGGCAGCCCTATTTCCCGCCCTTTATGCTTGTGGAAATGCTTTCCTCGTTAATTTTCGGTCTGTTTTTGTGGAGACGAAAGATTACCGTGAGCCGCGTGCTGCTTTCCAAGCTGACGGTCAACGTGGTATGTAATTTGATTGTCAATCCCGCCATTATCAAGTGGCAGTATTACGCCATGGGCGCCGAGGGTACCGTGGCGGCGTTTATCAACGGCGTGCGTATCGGCAAAAATCTGTTACTGTTCCCGTTTGAAGCAGCGTTTATCGTGCTGTTTATCTCGGCGCTGTTCCCGCTTTTGCGCCGCGTCGGCGTGGTGCCCAAGGATCAGGCAAAGCCCGAATTCCGCGTCAGGCATTCGCTGCTGGTTGCCATTGTCACGCTTGCGTCGTTTGCGTTGGTGCTGTTCTATTGGCTGTTCTTGAAGGATTTCGTTGCAGCGCATAATTTCAAGTTCTTCTAATGGTTTTCAAAGGAGGTATGAATCATGACGATACTGAGTGTGGACGATCTTGGATTGTCTTTTGGTACAGACGTCATATTGGAGCATATCTCCTTTTCGATTGACGAGAGCGACAAATTGGGCATCATCGGCGTCAACGGCTCGGGCAAATCCTCACTGTTCCGCATGATCACGGGGGAATACGAGCCCACCGAGGGAAGGGTGTATATTTCCAAGGACAAGTCATTGGGCATTCTGACGCAGGACGGTGCGTTTGAACGCGAGGGCGACGGTACGGCACTGTCGCTGATGTACCATGCCTTCCCTCAGCTGCTTTGTGACGAGGCGCGCCTTGCCGAGCTGGAGGCAGCCCTGCAGGATACCTCACGCGCCGACTATGAGGTGCTGACGGGGGAATATACCCGCCTGCACGAACGCTTTATCCGCGACGGTGGCATGGAATTCAGAGGCCGCTGCGTGTCGATTCTGCAAAAGCTGGGCTTTAGCCGTGAGGACGGAGAGAGGCAGATCGATACCTTCAGCGGCGGTCAGCGCACCCGCCTTGCCCTGGCCGTGGTGCTTGCCACCGAGCCGGATCTTTTGCTTTTGGACGAGCCGACCAACCATTTGGATATGGAAACGCTTTCCTGGCTGGAGAGCTTTTTGATCTCTTATAAAAAGTGCGTGATGGTCATCTCGCACGACCGTTATTTCCTTGACCGCGTGACAAACAAGACCCTGGTGGTGGAGAACTGCCATGCCAAGCTGTATAAGGGCAATTACTCGCAGACCATGCAGACACGCGAGCAGGACAGAGCTCTGCAGCAAAAGAAATACGACCTGCAGCAGCGTGAATTTGCGCGCCAGGAGGCATTTTTAGAGCAGCAGCGTCGCTGGAATCAGGCGCACAATTACGTCACCATCCGTGCGCGTGAAAAGCTGCTTGCCAAGGTTGAGCGTGTGGCAAAGCCCGAAAGCGCGCCCAAGCCCATCCGCATGCGCTTTACTGCCGCACTGCCAAGCGGCAACGACGTGCTGACCGTCAAGGGACTCGGTATGCGCTTCGGGCAAAAGGAGATCTTCTCGGACGTCTCTTTCGCGCTCAAGAAAAACGACCGCATGATGGTCGTGGGCCCCAACGGCTGCGGAAAATCCACGCTGATCAAGCTGATCTTGGACAAGCTGACACCCGTGTCGGGCAAAATTGAGGCGGGGTATAACGTCAAGGTTGGCTACTATGATCAGGAGAACCAGAATCTTGATCCCGAAAACGCAGTCATCGACGAGCTGTGGGATGCGTACCCGCAAAAGACCGAGACAGAGATTCGTAACGCGCTTGCCCTGTTCCGCTTTGTGGGGGACGACGTGTTCAAGCCCGTGGCGGTGCTGTCGGGCGGTGAGCGGGCGAGATTGACGCTTGCCAAGCTGATTTTGTCCGAAATGAATCTGCTGATTCTGGACGAGCCGACAAACCACTTGGACATTGATTCGCGCGAGGCGCTGGAGAACGCGCTTCATGGATTTGAGGGCACGATCTTAGTCGTATCGCACGACAGATACCTGGTCGAAAAGCTGGCAACGCGCGTGCTGTGTCTTGCACCCGGTGCGCCCTTTACGGGTGACGTGCTGGACTTTTTCGTGGAGCAGCCGGGACAGGGTTATACCGAATACGAGAGATACGTGCAGGCGCGTCGCGCCGAGGCCGAGGTAGGGCAGGAGCGTGTCGACGCAGTCGAGGTCAGCAGCGCAAAGAGGCAGTATCTCAAAAAAAAGCAGGATGTGGCAGCCGAGCGCAAGAGAGTGCGCCGTATCGAAAAGCTGCACGCCGAGTGCGAAGCTCTGGAGGCCGAGCTTGCAGAGATCGAGGAGGCCTTGTACGGTGAGGCCGCCACCGATTACGAGCGGGTGGCCACGTTGGACGCACGCAAGAGCGAGATCGAGGAGCAATTATTGCTTGATTACGAGGAGCTTGAAGAATTAGAGGGTTGATATGGAAATGTATCTCGGAATTGATATAGGAGGCACCAAGTGCGCGCTGGTGCTTGGCGACGAGAGTGGCGAGGTGCTGCAAAAGGTCAGGTTTGAAACTACCGATAAGGACACCACGCTTGCGCGCATTTTTGCCAAGGCAGACGCGTTGATCGCACAGGCCAAGTCACAGGGGACACCTGTCAAGGCCATCGGCGTCAGCTGCGGCGGACCTCTGGATTCGCGCGCGGGGCTGATTCAATCACCGCCCAACCTGCCCGGATGGGATCATGTGCCAATCGTGCGTATGTTGACCGAGCGTTTTGGCATTCCCGCTGCGCTTTGCAACGATGCAAACGCTTGCGCGCTTGCCGAATACCGCTTTGGTGCGGGAAAGGGCACGCGCAACATGGTGTTTTTGACCTTTGGTACGGGAATGGGCGCAGGTCTTGTGCTGGACGGACGCCTGTACGTTGGCGCAAACGACAACGCGGGCGAGGTCGGACACGTGCGCATGGCCGAGGACGGCCCTGTCGGATACTACAAGAAAGGCTCGTTTGAGGGCTTTTGTTCGGGCGGCGGACTTGCACAGCTGGGCGCGCTTTATGCCAAGGACGCGCTGTCCAAGGGTAAGGAATGCTCATTTTGCAAGAGTGAGGACGAGATGGGCAGCATTAGTGCCAAGAAGCTGGCCGAGGCGGCCGATGCGGGCGACGAGGTCGCCATCGCGGTCTGGAATGCTTGCGGAGAGATGCTTGGCCGCGGGCTTGCGCTGCTTGTGGATATTCTCAATCCCGAGTGCATTGTGCTTGGCAGTATTTATGCGCGCAGCGGCTATTTGCTGCGCGAGGCGATGGAAAGAACGCTTGCTAAGGAGGCGTTGCCGGGGGCGTTGGCGGTCTGTCGGATCGTGCCTGCCGCGCTGACCGAATCTGTGGGCGATAAGGCCGCTTTATGTGTGGCCATGATGGCTAAGTGAGGAGAGGACTATGAAGATAGAATTGTTTGAGCATTATCCCGCACTTGTGTCGCAAAAAGAGGCACTGGAAAAGGCACGCGAGCTGCTGATCGATACGTACAACCGTGGCGGCAAGCTGCTGCTTTGCGGAAACGGCGGATCGGCAGCCGATTGTGATCATATTGCAGGCGAGCTGCTCAAGGGCTTTGCCTCCAAAAGGGAGCTGACCGGGGATTTGCGCGCGGCTATGGGTGAGGAGCTTGCAAGCCGCTTGCAGATGGGATTGCCCGCCATCTCGTTGCCATCGCAGGGCGCGGTCATTTCCGCATTTTGTAACGACGTGGACGCAAAGACGGTGTATGCGCAGCTGGTGCTTGCGCTGTCAAAGCCGGGTGACCTGCTCTGGTGTATTTCCACCTCGGGCAATTCCGCCAACGTCGTGGCTGCCGCGCATGCGGCAAAGGCGTTGGGTGTTCGCGTCATCGGCATGGCGGGAGAGTGCGTGTGTGCGCTGGATGCGCTTTGCGACGTGGTGCTGCACGCACCCGCCAAAGAGACCTATCGCGTGCAGGAATACCACCTGCCCATGTACCATTGGTTGTGTGCCGAGGTTGAGGAATATTTTTTTTGCTAAAGTATATAAGGCGCGTTGCACAAGGCTGCGCACCTAAATTTGTGCAACATGTACAAAATTTTCATGCCGTGATTGGTAACTTCGTCGGTCTGTCTCTTGCATTTTCCGAAATTTGAGAGTATAATGATGGCGTAATCGGGAAAGCGATTACTAACCCATTTCTCATAAGGAGGAAATTAGCATGAAGAGCTTCAACATTCGCTTAAAGGAGATCAACGACGTTTATAGCCTGGTCAGCATTCTGGTCGCATACGACGGAACTGTGGATCTTGGATCGGGCAGATATCTCGTAGACGGCAGATCTCTTCTGGGCATTTTCAGCCTGGATCTGCGTCAGCCTGTTGCAGTGCACGTGCACAAGGACGAGGACGTAGAAAAACTTAAAAAAATGCTTAGCGACTACGTAGTTGACTAAGCACCCCCGAAAAAAGATAATAAGAAAGGGCTTGCCTCGGCAAGCCCTGTTTTTATATTTCAAAATGCTTGAAAATTACCTTGCCTATGGCCTCGGCGGTCTGCTCGATGTTGCCCGACGCGTCGATGATCTCGATCTGCTCGCCGCGCTCCCACAGCTTTTGGAACACGTTCATGTACTGCGCGCGCACACGGGTCAGCGTGTCCGCTTTTTCGTAGATCTCGACCTGCGTGCGCCCCTTGGTGATACGCTCCATGCTCACCTCGGGGGAAAGATCAAGGAAGATGCAAAGGTCGGGGCGACGGATCTCGGGACAATCGCAATTTGCCGCCATGACCCAATCAAAATCTGTCAGAGAGCCCTGGTAGGCAAGGGAAGAGTAGTAGTAGCGATCACAAATCACGGCCCTGCCTGCAGCCAGCTTGCCTTCAATGCCCTGGTCGGGGTCCACGTTGTGGTCAATTCTGTCCTGCACGAACATGGCCGCCACCTGCGTGGGGGTCTTGGGCACAGCACCCGAGAGCACGCGGCGAATGGCGCGCCCGGTCTCCATACCGGTCGGCTCTGCCGTTATGTAAGGGTCAAGTCCCGCTTGGCGCAGCTTGTCTGCCAAAAGCTCTATTTGCGTTGTCTTGCCCGCGCCGTCAATTCCTTCAAACACTATAAACATATCTTACCGTCCCAAATTCGTATTTCCTATATTGTACCGCATCTTGGCAAGATTTGCAAGAGCTGCGGTGATTTTTTACTTTACATTTTTGTCCATCTGTGTTACAATATAAAAAAAGAGATGGGAGAATACGTATGAAACACATCAAATGGACTGTGCTCGCGCTTGCGCTGATTCTTGTGCTGCCGTTGGTTGCCTGCAGCGCGGGAGGCAATACCGATGGGCAGGAAAGCACCGAGGCACAGGCAGGTGGCAACGCACCAAATTTTGCCGTGCTTGACGAGAACGGCCAACGCGTGGAGCTGTCCGAATTGCGCGGAAAGCCCGTGGTCATCAACTTCTGGGCAACCTGGTGCGGCTATTGCGTCAAGGAAATGCCGGATTTCAACAAGGCCTGTGCCGAGAACCCCGACGTGGTATTTATGATGGTCAACGTGACCGACGGCGTGTATGAGACCGTGGACAAGGCCAAGGCGTTTGTCGCGGAGCAGGGATATGATTTCGATATTTATTTCGACGTGCTTGGAGAGGCGGTCAAGGCCTACGGCGTGACCGGCTATCCCACCACCGTGTTTGTCAGTGCAAACGGAGACGTGGTGGCCAAGGAGGTTGGCATGATCAGCTATGAGACGCTGATCTCGGGACTTTCGCTGATCGACGAATAAGCGGCAAATTTCTAAAACGCCTTGATTTATAGGCATTTTCGTGATATAATGAATCAAATAAACCGATCGAATCATCAGTAAAGGAGGTATGACTATGGTAATCGCGGCATACGGTATCGTATTATTACTGTCGTTTCTTTTGCCTGTTGGGTACTTCCTGTTTGTTCGGAAAAAGCAAAAAGAGCCGTGGCTGCTGCTTTTGTATATTTGCGTATGCGTGGTCAACCTCGGATATCTGCTGCTTTCGGTGTCCGAAAGCGTGGAATTTGCGTTGCTTGCCAATAAAATCGCATATCTGGGGCAGGTTTTTGCACCCATGTGCACGCTATTGCTGCTCTCCAAGGTCTGCAATATCAGTTATCCCAAATGGGTGCCCTACGTATTGGGCGTTGCTGCTGTGCTGATGCTTGCATTGGTGCTGACCACGGGGCATCTGGATTGGTACTATGCGAGCGTGGAGCTGATCAAGGAGGACGGCGCTTCCAAGCTGGTCAAGGAATACGGCGTGCTGCATCCGCTCAATCTTGTCTACGTGCTGGTGTATTTCGTCATTATGCTGACAGTGGTGATCGTATCGCTGAGCAAAAAAAGCGCGGTTTCTCATAAACCGGCAGGCTTGATGCTGGCGGTGGTGATCGGCAACGTGGGCATGTGGATCGTGGAGAAGCTTGTTCCGCTGAATTTTGAATTTCTGTCGGTCTCTTATCTGATGAGCTCGTTCGTGTTCTTCTTTGTGTATTGGATGCTGCAGGATTACATACACGTCACGGACGTTGCCAGGGCACCCGAGCCGCAGCAGGCGGCCATGGTGGAGATCACCTCCATGTCGGCCGAGCAAAAGCTGGAGATCATTCTCGGGCAGCTCAAGGATGGCGAGGTGCTTGCCATGCGCGAGCGAGAGATCTTGGAATTGATGCTCAAGAATAAGAAGCGCAAGGAGATCGCCGCAGAGCTGTTTTTGTCGGAAAACACGGTCAAGACCTATACGCGCACGCTGTATGCCAAACTGGGCGTGAGCAGCAGAGATGAGCTGTATGCGTTGCTTTTGCGAAAGTGACGAGATAATAAAAATTGAAAACAGGCTGGATCGACCGGCTTTTGAAAAGCGGTCGGTGCAGCCTGTTTTTTTGCCTTTCGAGGGCATTGGAGAGGGGAACTCCTCGTTTTCACCCCTTTTCACCCCTTGCCTTGGGGGGATTCACCCCCAAAGGGTGATGTGCGCACGCATGCGCGCATGATAAAATATTCTTGTACAAGAATATTTCCAAGAAAAGGAGGAAAAACCATGAAAACGAAATTCCGTCATATCGGATACGTCGTGCTGATCGCGCTGGCGGCGGTAGTCACGCTTGCTTTGCTGATCCCCGCCATGCAGATGGAGGTACAGGGCATTCCTGCAACCTCGGTCATGCTGACCGACCTTGAAGGCAATACGGTGCAGCTGACCGATCAGGACGTACAGGAGGCGACCTATTCCTGGGTTGCCGAAACGGCAACGCTGACCCTGAACGGATACAGCGGCAGAAAGATCACCACCAACGGTGACGTCAATCTGCACCTGAAGGGGACAAACACGCTGACCATGGATCCGAATGCCGAGAGCGGCGTACAGAGTGCGCTCTATCTGGATTACAATACGGTGCAGATCACGGCAGACGAGGGCGGCGTGCTGAACGTCCGCGGCGATCTGAAAACGTATTTCACCGCCGTTTGCGGAAGCGTGAATATGGTGAGCGGTACGCTGGACATCAACGTCACCAGCGCATCCGATGGCATCCTGTACGGCATTGAGAGATCGTTGACGTACGATTCTTCGTCCGAAAATGCAACCGTGAATATTACCGTCGAGCGTACGGTGGAGAGCAATTCGTTTATTTACGGCGTGTATAACCAGGCCGAATTCCGGGAATGCGGCGACGTCGGGCTCAGCATTTCCTTGACGGGCGCGGAAAATGACACAATCATCGGTGTGAGTACGCTGTTGGTCTATGAGTCCGGCTGCAAGATCAAGATTGATCTGGATAACGGTGCGGGCGACGACGTGCTTCTCAAAGCCGCTGAAAGCTGTCAGGGCATTTCTCTGACCGAGGGCGGTAAGGTAGAGCTTGGCGGCTACGTGGAGAGCTATTCGCTACCGACGTATACAAACAAGAATACCGTGACCACCACACCTGCCAATAACCAATACGTATGGATCGAAACCGACGGGCAGCCCATGCATTCATCGGATTTCGTGCTCAGCAATCTTGACGGCACGCCCTGCTTGAATGCGGTCTTTGAATATTCGGCAGAGCCCGCCAAGCTGACCTGGGTGGGGGACGGTTGGTTCTCAATTCCCGCGTCCGTAGTAGAGGATAACGCATCCTTGAATCTGCAGGCAGGCATCAGAGGCGCAAACTATCATACGAATAACGATAATACTTACTGGAATTTTGAGGTCATTGAGGGTACCTTGCCCGAGGGCTTGTACCTGTATTACGGTGGCATACTGAGCGGTCAGTTTACCACTCCCTGTGAAGCGGGCAGTGTGACTATCCGCGCAACCGACCGTGCAGGCACGTATTGGGATACCTCGGACGACGAGATCGTGGAGTTTACTATTCCGTATGGCGCATGTGTGGACAAGGATCGCTTTTTGAAGGTTGGCGATGCAGATCCCGTGGAAATGAAGCAGGACGGCAGCGGCACGGGCTGGAGCTATGACGCAGAAAGCTCCACGCTGACGCTGACTAACTATAACGGCGGCCCGATCAAGGCGGAAAAGCCCTTTGATCTGCGCATCGTTGGTGAAAACACCATTACGGTCAGCGATACGGTCCGCACCACCGACTATTACCAGAGCTACGGCATCTGGCTGGAAACCAACAGCAGCGCAAATGTCACGCTCTCGGCTGACGGGGATGCAACGCTCAACGTTATTGGCGAGGGTCTGACGGGGGATTTCGCCCTGCTGCGTCTGAGCGTGCTTGAGATCAAGAGCGGCACGGTCAATCTGATCGGCAGCTCGGATTTTTCGAGTACGTATAACAGCACCGGCTGTGCTGTATACGGTACGCTCCAATTCTCGGTTGAGCAAGACGACAGCGCCGACGTGACCATCGACGTGCAGAACACGGGTGCTACCTCGTTTGCCCGCCTGTACGGCAACGGACAAAGCAGCGGTAACGTGTACGTCAGAGAATGTGACAACGTGACGTTTACCGTCAACGTTGCGGGTAACCAAAATACCGAGATCGAGGCCGTCAAGGGACTTGAGCTGTATCAAACCTCGGCTAAGGTCATGATCGTGGCCGACAATCAGGAAAGTGAAAGTCGAAAGTGCATTGCGGTGGAAAACATGGGCGGCCTGGTACTCAAGGAGGGCGGCGAGCTGGATATGAGCGGCCTTGTGCGCACCTATTCGCTGATGACCAACGTTGACCCGCACACGGTTTGCACCACACCCGCAAACAATAATTACTACTGGCATGATACAGACTCCAACCCGTATCTTACGATGTATGAGCTACGTGATCTGAACGGCCATCCCATCACGCACGTGATATTTGAATATGCCGACGAGCCTGCCCCTGTAAAATGGACGGGCTACGGTCTGATCTATATTCCGGACGGCATGGTCGGTGATCGCTTCAGCATTGATCTGCGTGCAGGTCTGGTAGGCGGCCATTCCTTCTATACCACCGGTGCTTATTGGAAGTATGAGGTGGTAGAGGGCACGCTGCCCACGGGATTGGACCTCGGCATGTATAACGGTTTGCTTTCCGGTCAGGTCATCGCTCCCTGCGTCGCAGGTAAGGTCAAGATCGTAGCGATCGACATGGCAGGCACGGCAGGGGATGAAAGTGACGACCGAAGCGTGACCTTTGAGCTGTCCTACGGAGCATTTTCGACCAACAAGCCGGTTACGGGCATTTCGCTCGACAAGGATTTCATCATATTGGAAAACACGGGCAAGGGCAGCGTTTCTGCCATCGTAACGCCCGCGGATGCAGCATATCCCAACGTTACGGCAAGTCAGACTGACGGAAACGGCGAGATTTCGATCACCGAGATCGCCACCCCCGTCAATGGCGTCAGCGAGATCTCGCTGCGTGCTAACGGCACGGCAGGCGTATATACGGTTAAGATCGTGACGGTTGAGCTGGGACTGCTTGCCCCCGAGTTTACGGTCTACGTCAAGGAAATCATGCCCGAGATCTCGATTAACTATGAAAACCAACGCCTGCAGGGCTTTGTCACGGGCGCGTCCTATTATATTTGCGGCGAGGACATTGAAGAGGTGACGTTTGTCGCGGACGGATATTCCTACGTCATTCCCGAGGAATGGCTGGGTAAAACGGTGCAGATCACGCGTCTGAACGCAGAGCCCACCTGTAACAGTGATGCACTGGAGATCGCCATTCCCGCAAGACCCGCAGCACCCACCGGGCTTGAGTCGGTCAACTCGTTTGACTATGAAAGCGCGGACGGTATCATCACAGGCACGGATGAGAGCATGGAATACAGAGCCGATCATGACGATTACTGGTACTCGATTGAGGGTGACGAGGTATACAACCTGGCCGTCGGCACGTACTTTGTCAGATACAAATCCACTGATTCCGCATTCTGCGGTCTTCCCGCAACGGTGGTCGTTGGCTACGACGAGCTTGGTTTTGATGATCTGGACGAGTTTGACATCCCCGGCGGTATGACCAACACCTCGTTCCAAGTAGATCTTAGCCAAGGCATCTGGGGCGGTAAGGGACCCTATACCTTTACGGTGGAAGGACCCTCCTGGATCACGGTGGATTCCAATTGGAATCTGGTTGCATCCCGTCCCGCAGAGGAATCGGATGCCACCACCGCAACCATCACGGTGACCGATGCTGACAGTGTCAGCCGCTCTGTAATCATCAACGTAGGCGCGGTCGTTGCTCCGCACGTTTGCGTCTTTGACCAGGAAAATCCGCTTGCAGCGTATAAGATCAGCGACGCGGATTGCCTGAATCCTGCAAAATATTATCTGAGCTGCACCTGTGGAGAGGCAGGCGATCTGCCCTTTGATTACGGTGACGCACTCGGCCATTCCTTTGAGGAAAAGATCGAGGATGCGGCACATCTCAAGGCAGCAGGCGCGGATTGCCAACACAAGAATACGTATTGGCTGGATTGCACCCGCTGCAACGTGATCAGCGATAGCGAGTTCTTTGAGGGCTCGGCGGTCGGTGCGCACGTATTTGATGAGGAGAGCTGGGGGTACAAGGATGCACAGGGTCACGCACATTTGTGCACGGTAGAGAACTGCACGGCGCACGATGATCTCAAAGCGCACGTGCCCGGCGAAGAGGCAACTGAGCTGAGCGCGCAGCTTTGCATCGCCTGCGGCTATGAGGTTGCTCCCAAGAAGCCGCACGTACACGACATAGAATTCATGAAGGCCAAGGATGCCGATTGCACCAACACGGGCAATATCGCATATTACTACTGCACAGGCCTCTGCGGCAAGTATTTTGCGGATGAAGAGGCAACCGAGGAGATCGTAAACAAGGCCGACGTGATCATCCCGGCACTTGGCCACGATTATTCCGAGCAGCTGCAAAACGAGCTGCATATCAAGCACGTGCCCGAAAACTGCGTTGAGGTTTACACGTATTGGTACAACTGCTCTCGCTGCACCGCCTGCGCCAAGGATGACCCGAGTGCAGAGGATAAGTTCTATTTGGGAACCGTTCACGGTGACCACGTTTTTGGTGACCTTGTGGCCGAAATTCCCGAGGTCCACACGCCCGAGGAGCTTTCGGGCGGCGTGGCAGCACACTACAGATGTAGTGCTTGTGAGGGATACTTCACGCAGCAGTGGGTCCAGACCACACTACAGGCTTTGACCGGCAAGGTGCCGGAGCATACTTTCAACGAAGTCAAGATCAATTCCACACAGCACTGGACCAAGTGTGTATGCGGCAAGGAAACCGAGCATATCGATCACACGGGCGGCACACCTACCTGTACCGAGCAGGCGAAGTGCGAAGGATGCGGCTATGGCTATGGCCAGACGGTGGAACACGTCTTCGGAGAGCTAGTTGCAGCGGTCGCAGCGGTGCATACTCAAAATGAGCTTGCAGCGAGCGTAGCGGCCCATTTCAGATGTACCTCTTGCCAAGGCTATTTCACCGAGGATAAGCAGGAGAGTACGCTGCAGGCGCTGACGGGACAGATGCCGGCTCATGCATACGACACGCAAAAGAGTGATGCACAAGGACACTGGACCGAGTGCGAATGCGGTAGCAAGACCGAGACGGTCGCGCATACGGGCGGCACGGCAACCTGTACGGCCAAGGCAACGTGCGCGACTTGCGGCAAGGAATACGGTGAGCTTGCGGCGCACGATTACAGCGAAGCCACCTGTACCAAGAAGGCAACCTGTAGTGTCTGCGGCGCAGAGACGGGCGAGCTTGCAGCGCACGATTATAGCGAGGCGACCTGTACCAAGAAGGCAACCTGTAGTGTCTGCGGCGCAGAGACGGGCGAGCTTGCGGCACACGATTACAGCGAGGCGACTTGTACCAAGAAGGCAACCTGTAGTGTCTGCGGCGCAGAGACGGGTGAGCTTGCGGCACATACGCCCAACGCGGACGACGGGGACTGCACGACCGACGTGACCTGCTCGGCATGCGGAGCGGTGACTGCCGAGGGCGCAGATGCGCATACGGGCGGCACGGCAACCTGTACGGCCAAGGCGACGTGCGCGACTTGCGGCAAGGAATACGGCGAGCTTGCAGCGCACGATTACCGCGAAGCCACCTGTACCAAGAAGGCAACCTGTAGCGTCTGCGGCGCAGAGACGGGTGAGCTTGCAGCGCACGATTACAGCGAGGCGACCTGTACCAAGAAGGCAACCTGTAGTGTCTGCGGTGCACAAACGGGCGAGCTTGCAGCGCACGATTACAGCGAAGCCACCTGTACCAAGAAGGCAACCTGTAGCGTCTGCGGCGCACAAACGGGCGAGCTTGCGGCGCATATCGAAGGTGATTGGGTGGTAACGCAAGCACCCGAGATCGGTGTAGCAGGCAAGCAGGTCAAGAGCTGTACCGCATGTGGAGCGGTGCTGAAGGAACAGGAGATTCCCGCTCTCGAAGAACCGACCACCGAAGAAGATACGACCGAGCCCGAGGAAGATACGACCGAGCCCGAGGAAGATACGACCGAGCCCGAGGAGGATACGACCGAGCCCGAAGAAGATACGACCGAGCCCGAGGAGGATACGACCGAGCCCGAGGAGGATACGACCGAGCCTGAGGAGGACACGACCGAGCCCGAGGAAGACACGACCGAGCCCGAGGAAGATACGACCGAGCCCGAGGAAGATACGACCGAGCCCGAGGAGGATACGACCGAGCCCGAGGAGGATACGACCGAGCCCGAAGAAGATACGACCGAGCCCGAGGAAGACACGACCCAGCCCGAGGAAGTGACCACTGAGCCCGAGGAAGACACGACCCAGCCCGAGGAAGTCACCACCGAGCCTGAGGAGGACACGACCGAGCCCGAGAAAGTGACCACTGAGCCCGAGGAAGTCACCACCCAGCCTGAGGAGGACACGACTGAGCCCGAGGAAGTCACGACCCAGCCCGAGGAAGACACGACCCAGCCCGAGGAAGACACGACCCAGCCCGAGGAGGTAACGACCGAAACTCCTACCGAAAAGCCCACGGAGAAGCCCACGGAGAAGTCCACGGAGAAGCCTACCGAACAGGAGTCCGATATGCAATCCGATGAGCAAGAGGAAAAGAAGGGGTGCAGGAGCACGGTGAGCACCTGTGCAGATATGATCTTACTTGGTGTGTTGACGCTTGGCGTCTGCGTCTTTGGAAAAAAGCGCGATAAATCCATGAAATAAACCAAAATCCCCGCATTGTGCGATTGGCACAATGCGGGGAACCTTATTTGCTTGTGTGCTGTCTTGTTCGGGTGTCGGGGGCGTGGGGCTTTGACAAGCCGCAAGCGTCAGCGAAAGACATGTAAGGATCAAAATCTGAATAAGAAAACTGTGGCGCATGGTGTCTCCTTGCAAATAGATGTATGCACTTGTTATATCACTGCCGGGAGACTTTTGCAAGAGCTTTTTTATGCGGGCGGTTGACTTGCGGGCAATTTTGGTGTACAATGTATTGAGTCGATTTGGGAAAGCGTGTCGTCGGCAGAGAATTTGGCGAGAGATTGCGCTGTATGCTCAGAAAATATCCCGAAACCTGAAGGAGAAGACCATGGAACTTGGCGTTATGATTCAATTGAACGACCGTACCGAGCAAGAGCTTGAGCAGCTTGCCAAGATGGGCTTTCATGCCTGCCAGCTCAACTGCTGGAATCCCGCTCTTTATACCGAGCAGGTAGCAGAGAGCGTCAAGGCCATGCTGGCCAAATACGACGTGCATATCTCTACGCTTTGGTGTGGATGGTCGGGGCCTGCTGTTTGGAATTTTTACGAAGGGCAAAAGACGCTGGGTGTGGTGCCCGAGCAGTACAGAGCGCAAAGAGAGCAGGATCTGATCCGCGGCTCGGATTTCGGCGCGCTGCTGGGTGTCTCGCAGATCGCCACGCACGCGGGCTTTCTCCCCGAGGATCCGAATTCGCCCGTGTATGCCGAGGTCGTGGAGGTGCTCCGACGCATCGTGGCGCATTGCAAGCAGAACGGGCAGTATTTTCTGTTCGAAACAGGGCAGGAGACTCCTACAACGCTGCTGCGTACTATTCAGGATATCGGGCTTGACAACCTGGGCGTCAATCTTGACCCGGCAAATCTGATCCTGTATGGAAAGGCAAATCCTGTGGATGCGCTGGATACCATCGGCAAATACGTACGCGATATTCATGCCAAGGATGGCTGCTATCCCACGGACGGCCGTGAGCTTGGCCGAGAAACCGCACTTGGGGAAGGGCAGGTCAATTTCCCGGCTCTGATCGCAAAGCTCCGGGCGATGGGATATGACGGACCGATTACGATCGAGCGCGAGATCAGCGGCGAGCAGCAGATCGCGGATATTCTCAAAGCACGGGAATTGCTTTTACGCTGCATCGAATGAGTGAACATAAAAAGATGCGGGTGCGGCCG
>JAFQUG010000193.1 GCA_017408625.1 Clostridia bacterium
ACCCCGGAATCGACGTTTCCACGGTTACCCCCGAGACCAAGCTCATGGAAGACCTCAAGCTGGACTCTCTTTCCATCATGCTGCTGGCAATGGAGATCGAGGCAGCATTCGGCTTCCAGTTCACCGAGCCCGTCAAGTTCGAAACCGTCAAGGACGTGTGCGATTACCTTGCCACAAAGGCATAAGCGCAAATTGCATAAGAGAAAAGACCGAGCAAAAACGCTCGGTCTTATTGCATTGTTCCAAGGTCGCACCCCACGGACAGCCGCCTCTCGCATCATGAATTTATTACAATCTCTCTTGATTTCCGTCTGCTTTTTTGCTATAATGAAAAAAACGGCAAAAGGGAGCATATCATGCAAATCTTTGACATTTCCCAAGAGATATTTACCTGTGCGGTCTACCCGGGGGATCCCGCGCCTGCGCGAGAGGTGCTGGCATCCTTGGACGCAGGTGACGTGTGCAATCTGACCGCGTTTTCCATGTGTGCGCACAACGGCACGCATATAGACGCACCTGCGCATTTTATCGTGGGCGGCAAGACCGTGGACGCTCTGCCGCTTGACACGCTGATCGGCAAGGCTGTCGTGATCTCGCACGCGGGGGATATCACCGCGACCGACGCGCATCGCATGCTGGAAATGGCGGGAAATATCAAAAAAATACTGATCAAGGGGAATGCCACACTGACGCTTGAGGCTGCCCGTGTGATGGCCGCTGCGGGGCTTGATCTGTTTGGCAACGAATCGCAGACCGTGGGCCCCGAAACAGCGCCCATGGCGGTGCATTTGGCGCTGCTCGGTGCGGGTGTCGTGCTATTGGAGGGCATTCGTCTTGCGCACGTACCGGAAGGCACGTATTTGCTGCACGCAGCGCCCATCAACTTAGGCGCTGCGGACGGCGCACCCTGCCGCGCTACCTTGATTGAACTTGATTGAACGAAAAGGAGTTAAATATGTCTGAATTTTTGGCTATGCTTGAGGGGATCCACCCCATTTTGGTTTGCTTTCTGATCTGTGCTGCAAAGATCTTGGAGATCACCATTCAGTCGCTCAAGACCTGCATGATGGTCAAGGGGCAGAGGCTCAAAGCTGCAGGTCTTGGCTTTGTGGAGTGCATCATCTGGGGTCTTGTGGTGTCGGGCGTCATCGGCACGCTGGGCGATAACCCCTTGCGCCTGCTGTTTTACTGCGCGGGCTATGCCACGGGCTTATTCCTGGGCTCTACCATTGAGGGAAAGATCGCGCTGGGCACGTCCAACTTAGAGCTGATCGCAAGCGACGAGAGCACAGAGAAGATCACGGCTTACTTAAAGCAGCATGACCTGGGCTATACCGTTCTGCCCGGCCACGGTGCGACAGAGAAAATGAACATGATTTTTATTGTGCTGCCCAGAAAGCGTACCAAACGCGCACTTACCGAGATCCGCGCCTGCTGCGAGGGAAAGGTGTTTGTGGTCGCCTCCGAGGTCAGCAAGTATGCGGGTGGCTACGGGATGGTGAAGTAAAAGCGTACCACGTTTATCAATCATAAGAACTATTTTTCAAATAGAAGGAGAGCGCTATGGCCAAAAAGAAGAAAAAAACTGCACCGCTATCCACGTTGGATAAGGCAATTTACGGTGCAGTCAAGGTGTTACTTACCATAGCAATTTTAGCCGGACTCATTTTGCTTGGCGTGTGGCTGCCTCGAAAACTGGGTTTTATCGATCCTGCTGTTGTGGCCGCCACGTATAAGGTTTGGGAAATGATGTTTGCCGGACTGTTTGTCGCAGTTGCCTTTTTCGTGCCGCTTTCCTATGTGAGCATGTACAGTGACGTCATACCGTTGTTTGGAAGTAGAAAGCACCCACTTGATGCAAGCAAGTATGTCATAGAGAGTGCTCCGCTGTTTTCCAAGCGATTCTTTTCGGAAATGAGCGCAGAAAAGAAAAAGACACTGATCAAAAGATTCGGCACATGGCTGTTGGCTCTTTTCATCACAGCGGGAGTCATGGGCTTTTCCTGGATGGACAGGGAAACGGTACGATCGGACGGTGTGCTACGACAGTATAATGGTTTTAACGTTGTAACGAATGAGATGCCCTTGGAGCAGGCAGATCAGATCAATATCTCCGTATATTTAGTGTACGGAGCTGTACAAAGTCGCAAGCACCAACTGCAATTTGATTTTGTGTACGGGAAAGAAACGTACAGGATCACGGAATCCGAAACCCATCTTGAAGAGCTTTTGACTTGTCTTGCCGAAGTCAGCCGCGAGCATGGTGAGGATCTGTTCAAAAATTCCGATTATTATGCGGTCAAAGATCTGATTGATTCCTCGGAATTCTATTCCGACCGTGAAAAAGAGCTTTTATATGAGATATTGGTATAAAGATAAGGCTGATTTTGACCTGAGTGAAAACAACGAAAAAATAAAAAACAGGGAATAAAAAAGCCAACGCCCTCAGCGTTGGCTTTTCATATTTGCGGCAAGTGCCTCTTGACAGATATACTAATATGATATATAATATAATTATGCTCCAATCAGAGCATAAAGGAGGGCATATGTCAAAAGAAGTTTTGAGTGAAAAGGTTTCGGTTAATATCAATACGTCCACACTGTCACAAATCGATCTGCTTGTGGATAACGGGTATTATTCCAACAGAAGCGATTTTATCAATCATGCACTGCGCTCGGCACTGGATGAGAACAGAAGCACGATCGACCGTTTGATCGAGCAAAATCAGAAACGCAGCGGCACGGATCATGCCTGGTTCATAGGCGTATCGGGCTACACAGCCAAGGAAATTGATGAGATGTTTGAAAGCGGGGAAAAGACGACCGTGCTTGGCTACGGTGTTTTTATGTTAGATCATAATTGTGATGCGGAAAAGGTATTTGCCGTAATCGAAAGCATTAAGGTGCGCGGAAAGACAGTTTGCAGTCCGGAGATCAAGAAGCATTACGGACTCAAGTGAACATTACGAAAAAGGAGCTTCGCAAAATGCTTCGGTCACCGTTTACAAAACAACCATTTAGGTTGTTTTACTCACTGCATTCAATTCCCCTCGATGGGGCAGGCAAAAAGAGAAAGAGGATGCCGATGGCATCCTATTTCTCTTTTTGGTGGACCCGAGGGGATTTGAACCCCTGTCCGAAAGCCCGTTGATACGACTTTCTCCGTGGGCAGTCTGTTATTTAGAATTCCCCCTTCGCGGCGTCAGCAGACAGACTCTGCGGCAGGGTAGCCATTTTGTGCATGATCGGTTCAATGGCGAAAGGCCGATGCACGGTCACCGCTCAATGACGTTGGGGTCCC
>JAFQUG010000194.1 GCA_017408625.1 Clostridia bacterium
CGCTTCTGCAGACCATTCCTTCCTGCGTCATGGGCGGTGTTTGTCTGACCCTGTACGGCTTTATCGCTGTATCCGGCTTGAAGATGTTCAAGGATCTTGATCTGAACGACAATAAGAACCTGTTCGTCGTTTCCTCTATTCTGATCGCAGGCATCGGCGGTCTGAGCATTCAGATCCCTTACGCACTGGCAGAGAACGGTGCCGTTGCAAAGACCATCCAGGTCACCTCCATTGCAACCGCACTCATCCTTGGTATCATCACCAACGCAGTGCTCTCCAAGTTCGATAAGAAGGAAGAGAAGTAATTTTTAAAAAATATAGCAGGTGCGCTTTGGCGCACCTGCTTTTTATATTGCATTTTGACATGATTTGTGCTACAATGTAAGCAATGACAAAAAAGGGGAGAGAGACCTATGAAATACGATTTTACAAGCATTATGGACAGACATGGCAAGGACGCCATCGCAGTGGACGCACTGGGGCATGGCTGGGCGCCCGCCGCACCCGAGGAGGGCTTTGATGCGATCCCCATGTGGGTTGCAGACATGAACTTCCCAACAGCCCCCACGGTTATCTCTGCCATGGCAGAGCGCGTGCAGCATCCCGCATTCGGCTATTTCGATCCCCGCGAGGAATATTTTTCCTCGATCATTCGCTGGCAAGAGACGCGCAACGGTGTCCAAGGCTTGCGCCCCGAGCATATCGGCTACGAAAACGGCGTGCTGGGCGGCGTGCTTTCCGCGCTGAATACCTTCTGCTCGCGCGGCGACAGCGTGCTGGTGCTCAGCCCCTTGTACGTGGGCTTCCGCGGCTCGCTGCATAATAACGGCTACAACATCGTGGAAAGCCGCTTGGTGCAGGACGATGCAGGCGTCTGGCGCATTGACTTTGAGGACGTGGAGCAAAAGCTCGTCCAAAACCACATCCACGCCGCCATTTTCTGCTCGCCCCATAACCCCACGGGGCGCGTCTGGGAGCGTTGGGAGATCGAGCGCATCATGGCGCTTTACCAAAAATACGACGTCTACGTGGTCTCGGACGAGATCTGGTCGGACATTCTCTTAGACGGCCATCAGCATATTCCCACACAGTCGGTCAGCTCTGATGCAAGACAGAGAACCGTCGCCATGTACGCCCCCTCCAAGACCTTCAACTTGGCGGGTCTGATCGGCGCGTACCATATCATTTATAACGACCGCATCCGCGACCGCGTGAACAAGGAATCCTCGCTCTCGCATTACAATTCCATGAACGTGCTTTCCATGTACGCGCTGATCGGCGCATATAAGGACGAGGGGCACGAATGGGTGAACGAGCTGTGCGAGGTGCTCTCCGCCAACGTGGACTATGCCTGCAAGTATATTGCAGAGCATTTTGAGGGCGTCAAGGTGTTCCACCCCGAGGGCACGTACATGCTCTTTATCGATTGCGCAGAGTGGCTGGAGGCGCACGGCAAAACGCTGGACGAGCTGGTGGCCATGGGCTGCCGCGTGGGCGTGACATGGCAGGATGGCCGCGTGCACGGCGGCACAACGCACATCCGCCTCAATCTCGCATTGCCGCTCTCACGCGTGCAAGAGGCCTTTGACAGGCTGAACAAATACGTGTTCAACGCATAAATCCTATCCCCGATAAAGGGCTGAGTCGATCCGCTTGACTCAGCCCTTTGTTTATTTCCGCAATCCGCGATACATCCTATCTGAAACCAAACAAAAGGAGGAGCTATATGAATAACAAGCTGACAAGCAGGCAACTCAACGCCTTCGCAAGGCACCTGAGGGAAAGCGAAAAAAGCGCCGCCACCGTGGACAAATACCTGCGCGACGTGCGCGCCTTTTACGCATTCACCGCGGGGCGCGAGATCGACAAGCAAGCCGTGCTGGATTACAAGGCCCACCTTGGCGCGCACTATGCCGCGACCAGTGCAAATTCCATGCTTGCCGCGCTCAATACCTACCTGCGCTTTTGCGAGCGCACAGAGCTGTGCGTCAAACGCTTCAAGGTGCAAAGAGAGGTCTTTTGCGCGCAGCAAAAGGAGCTGAGCAGAGGGGAATATTTCAAGCTGCTCGAGGCAGCAAGAACAGGGAAAAACCAACGGCTCTGCCTGATTTTGCAAACCATATGCGGCACGGGCATACGCGTCAGCGAGCTGCCGTATATCACGGTTGAATCGCTGCACACAGGCCAGCCCGCGGTCAGATGCAAGGGCAAAAACCGCCGCATTTTCTTAGTTCCGGCACTGCGCAAAAAGCTGATACGCTACGCAAAGGAGCAGGGCATCTGCAATGGCAGCATCTTTGTCACAAAAAGCGGCAAGCCCATCACAAGGCATACCGTCTGGCGGCAGATGAAGGGCCTTTGCAAGGCGGCGGGC
>JAFQUG010000195.1 GCA_017408625.1 Clostridia bacterium
AAACTTTCATCCTGTGGCGCGTGTCCGCTACACGTGTCTGTATTTCTCCCACGCGTCCTTCTTTTGTCTGTGCGCTCTTTCTTTATTGACCCTGCGCTCGAAATCCAGTCTTTCCAGATATCTCGCAAATGCAAAGCCGCCATAGGTGAACGTGCCCCAAACGTCCTGCATGCCGTTGTCCATCTCAAATTCGTTGTAATCGGTCTCCAGCGGCTTGAGCGTTGCCATACGCATCTTGTTGCCGTGCATGGATGCCTGTACCACCATGGTCATACCGGTCACGTCGGGCTTGTAATTGTCGCCCGCAATGCCGCTGCCTGCTACGTCCTTCTCCTTGAATCCGTATACGCGTACCGGGGAGGGGCAGAACAGCATGACCTTGACTAACTTCTGATCGGGTCTGACAAAGATGCTGTCCGTGTCAAATTTCAGCTTTTTCTTGACCGGGATGGGGAACATGGGCTTGGTGAAAAATCGCAGCGTGTTCTGCATGGTCGCGTGCGTGCGGTTGAAGGTCACCTGCAGCTGACGGTGCAGTATGGGCGCGTACTTGATGGCAAAAACCTCCTCGCCCGCATCGATCACCATATCGGGACCCTTGCGTGCGCAGACAGCCGTGGTCAGCACGTTGTGGTGCACCTTGAGCGAATATCCTTGCTGCTTGCAGACCTTGCGGATCAGACGCATGGACTTGGAGCGGTAGCGCGCAATGATGCAAAGCAACGCAATTCCAAGCAGCGCAACGCCCAGTGCGGGAACCAGCAGCGCAACCCATCCGTGCATGTAAAACAGCGCCGTGCCAATCAGCAGAAACGGCGTGATATATAAAATGCCGATGAAAATGACCAAAAGCGTGGAAGCAAGACCCGGCAAAAACCAGATCAGCTTTTCAAGCTTGTCATTCTTGAGTGAGCGCGGGGGATAGGATTTCATGTCAAACCTCCATAATAAACAGTCACGCGAACGCTTGCTATGATCAAATTATAACACAACGCAATCGCGTTGTCAATAGGAGAGGAGAAAATTTTTGAAAATATTTCATCCGAGCGCTTGCAATCTTTGCTTAACGCTTGTCATGCGGGCGTCATCCGCGATCGATTTGAATATCGGATTGGCATCCATGTGGGCAAGGTAGGTGCAGGCAAGGCTCTGCTCGCTGCTTCTGCCAACCTGCGCATCCTCGTAATGCAAGCCCTTGACCATGGGAGAGGTGTGATCAATGCTTGAAAATTTGTCGTAATTTTCAAGATGCTCGCACATTTCATTCAGCTCGACGAATGCTTGATCGATCTCGCCCATCTCTGCAGAACAGAGTGCTAAGCCGCGGCAGGCGCTTGCAAGTCTGTTTTCCCAAAAGCCGAAATCTCCGTCCGAAAAAACAATATGGAAGATATCGTATATCGCCTTGCGGATGGCATGGCGCTCCGCAGGAGTATAGCCTGCTTCGGGGCAGGTGGTCAGTCTGCTCTCTGTTACGTAAAGCTCGTCGCACACCTTCCAGAAATACCACTTGCAATGTTCGGCAAGCTCGTCGCCCTTGAGCACCAGGCGGAGTATATCCTTATTTGTGGGAACTTGGCGTGCATAATCGATGGCGAGCTGATCATTCCCGAGGGCTGCATGCGTCATTGCGAGTATTTGCAAAGCGTCAAAATGAAATTCGGGGTTTTTGCTTGCCAGCAGCTTGCCCCCAATGCTGATGATCTCTTCGCTGCTGTTGATTCGGTCTACAATGAAGAGATCGTGCATCAGACGGCTCAGCACGGTCTCGTTGTGCGGGTATCTCTGTTGATACTGTCGGCAAAGCTCCAAGGATTCCCGACGCTTGCCTTTGTTGATCAATGCCTGCGCCTGTTCCTTGAATACTTGAATAGCCTTTTCGGTGCGAACAGCGTCGCAGCCGAGCAGATAATCCACGGTGGTGTCGTAGAATGCTGCGATGTGCGGCAAAAGGGAAATATCGGGCATGCCGTCGCCGCGCTCCCATTTGGAAACTGATTGTATGGATATGCCGAGATGGTTTGCAAGCTCCTCTTGCGTGATGCCGCGCTCCTTGCGCAAAGCCTTGATGGTTTGTGAAAAATTCAGTTCCATAGTGTGCTCCTTATAGCCGAAGAGAGCCGAACTCATACGGTTTTGAGCGGCAAATATCTGCACCTGCGGCAGAGAAAATGCTTGCAATATCCTTATATTGCTTCGCATTTTCTCTTTGCATCTGCGAAATATTTGCTCGCGCAAAACTGCGCAGCACCCTCCGGCGTTGAATTTTTTGATGGATTTTGTCAAAGCGAGTCGAAGCAAGATACGCATCTTGCGAGGCGAGATTTGGCGAAAGACGCGAAAAATTCTCGCCGCAGGGCGTATGAGTTCGGCTCTCTTCGGCTATTGGAAAAGTAACAAACGTTTGCTCTGATTACAGTATATCATATTTTGGTCAAAACGCAATAACCGCGACGTTTAATGACGGTTGAAAAAATCCACCGGGAGTGGAATGGTGGGTAAAAAACGGTTTGATTGATCCTTGCTGCATCATTATGATACCAGACATGAAGGAGCGCCCTCGTGATGAATCTCACCCACCGCAACCGCGTCGATCATTTCGCGACTGCTCCGCGAAATTCTCTTCCG
>JAFQUG010000196.1 GCA_017408625.1 Clostridia bacterium
CCGTCCAGCATTTGCTTTGTCACGGTGATCTGCCGATCAAGCTGTCCCTGGGCAAGCTGACAGGCTACAAGCCCCGACATGATCTTGACGGTAGATGCGGGGGGGCGAACCGTGCTTGTGTTCTTATCCAGCATGACTGTGTCGCTGTTTATGTGGTACATGTAGACCGATTCGGCCTTGGAAACGTCGGGAGGCGGTACAAGCGCAATCACGTCCGAAAGATCCGCGTAGGCCGGCAGGACGCTGAGTATCAGCAAGAGCAGGCAAAAAAAGAGGGAGACGGCTTTTTTCAAAAAATCATCTCCCTTCCGTTTTTAGTGAAAATTTTCAAAATAGGTGCGTGCGGTCTCTGCATCATGTGCAATGGCGGCGCGAAGCGCGTCGGCATCCTCAAATCTCTGTTCAGGGCGCAGATACGCGTAAAAGGCGGTGTGCAGCACCTTGCCGTACAGATCGCCCGAAAAGTCAAATAAATAGGTCTCACAGTTGACGCGTGCGTCACTGCCGTCCACTGTCGGACGCAATCCCACGTTGGCCACGCCGTCATAGCTTTTTCCGTCCACTGTGCAGCGCACGGCATAAACGCCGCGCGCGGGAATGACCGACTGCGTGGGAAAATACTGGTTTGCGGTGGGAAATCCCCAGGATGCCCCCAGATGCTTACCGTGATAGACCTTGGCACGCAAGGCCCACGGACGCCCCAGCATCAAGGCGGCCTTGTCCACATCGCCGCGCGTGATCATTTCGCGGATCTCAGTCGATGCAATGCGTCGCCCATCGGATGTGGTCTGCGGCGGCAGAATGATCGTGTTATCCGCACCGAAGTGCGCAAGCAACACCTGTGCGTTGCCCGCAGCACCCTTTCCAAAGCGGAAATCGTAGCCGCATACGACGCCCACGCATCCGTGTCGCTCCAAAAATGCAATAAACTCCTCGGCCGAGAGATCCTTAACGGCAGGGAAGGACGCAAGCAGTGCAAACTGTGCACCTGCGTCAAAGAGCAGCATAAGACGCTCGTGCGTGCTGCTCAGATGTGCGGCAGAGCCCCGGAACAGATAATCTCCCGAGGGGCGCGTAAAGCAAAATACCCCGGGCACAACGCCAAGCTCCCGGGCAAGCTCGCTTGCTTTTTTTGCAAGCAGGGCATGTGCTGTGTGCACGCCGTCAAAGTTGCCAAGGCAGAGCACGCATGGCACGGGGGACGGTAAAGGACGAAAATCCTTGCCGATCAGCGTAGCGGGCATATCAGTCGTTCATGTAGCTGCCAACCAGCTCGGCAAGCAGCTGCTCACGCTCTGCACTGCAGATCAGTGCGCGTGCCCCGTCCACGTCGGTGATATAGGTGGGGTCGCCGGAGAGCAGATAACCGCTGATCTGTGCGACGGGGTTGTAGCCGCCCTCTTTGAGCGAGTTGTATACTTTTGTCAGAATTTCCTTTGCGTTCATATCGTAGCTCCTTAGAGAAAAATATACTTAAGAATATTATACCGAATTTCGACGAGAAATGCAAGGGCTTTTGCACCTTTGTTGTGAAAAGTTTTCAAAAGAATGCGGAAGGCTGTCAGCCTTCCGCATGGACGTGTTAAGAAATTGAAATATCGCACAGCGAAAAGCCCGCGTCGCAAAGGAAGATACCCGCCTTGCCTTCGGTCGCATCAGCCTTGACGCTGCCGTAAAGCGAGCCGTCGATCCAGATATTGACCGTGTTTTGCGTGACCTCCAGCGAGAAAAGATGGAAATCGTTGGAGGTGAAAAAGAAGTTGGGGCGACAGTAAAGCTCGGTTTCCACACCGTTTTGCACATCGATCAGACGCAACAAGCATTGCTTGTGGCAAACGCGCAGCTCGCGGTGGCCGTGCTCGGTGATGGCAAAGCGAATGCCGTAGCCGCGTGCGTCGGTATCCTCTGCGTGCTCAAGGCGAATGCCGCAGCCAAGCTTGAGCGTTTTGTACGCGTGCTTTGTTCCAAGCAGCAAATCCCCCGTAGCGCGTGCCTGCAAATAGACCTTGCCGTTTTCGGACAGCGGCGCAAAGCCGTCGCCCGCGTCAAAATGCTCGCCGATCTTGCTCATAAAAGAATTTTCGCGCGCCAGGCGAATGGCCTTGTGATCCACTTGGCTGAAAATCTCGCAGCGGTCAAATACCGCGTAAGCATCGTGGGAGTTGCCAAGGCTTTCAAAGCCAACGAACACGTCAGCCGCCTCGTCGGTAATCTCAAAGGGAAGTGTAAAGACCGCAGGCCGCGTGCTGCATACCTCGCAGGATGCAAGCACCTTGCCACTCTCGATCTCGGTCACGATCATGCGCGCACCTGCGCCGCCTGTCATGACCTCGGCAGAGAAGGTGTGCTTGCCCATGGCAAGGTACAGCCCCTGCACGGCGCGAACCGTGCCCGCGTCGTAGTGCGAAATGCGCCCCTTTTCCTTATCGGCGTAGATGACGGTGTCAATGCTTGCGGGATCGGCGTTTCTCTGCAGCGTCCAGTTGGCAAGCCCACCAAGCGAAAAATCGCCGTTTCTGAAGTTGCTTGTCGAGTGCACGCCGCAGTCGGTCAGCACGTTGGTGCAGGCAATGGGGCCCAGCGTGCAGTTGCCCTTGTAGCGGTTGCCAAGCACGCGCACGTTTTTGACGGGAGAATAATCGTCGGTCTCGGTGTTGTCAAAGGGCACTTTCCCGTTGTAGGGATTGTCAGGCCAGGTGCCCACGGGATTGACGCAAACCAGATAATTGTCGTAGGCCGTAACGTCGCTGATCTCCTCGCGCTCCTGAATGGGATCGTTGGTGCCCCAGGTAATGAATGCCAGGGCCTTACCGCCGCCCGAATTGATATAGGAGTGCGCAGCCGTGATATGGCGGCAGGAGTTGTCCTCGTCCTTCATGTTGGTCCACCACAAAATGCCGCGGGGATCAAAGTAATGGCAGGACATGACCACGCCGTCGTCGTTGGATTGGAAGAAGCAGCGATTGACGAATACGTGCTGCGCACCCGCCACGCCAAAGCCGTCACCGCTGACGCACTTGACCTCGTGCAAGCGGAGATTGGCAAGATAGACGTTGCGTGAATGGTTGAATTCTGTGTGATAGTTGTTGGAGCGGATGATCTCAAAATCACGGCACTCGCAGTTTTCTACGCGGAAAAATCCGATGGGAATGACGTGAATGCGGTCGGGACAGCCCGAGGCATAGCCCGGCATATCCACGCCCTCCTCGCTGCCCGTGTCCATCATACGGATTGAGCCTTTGCCCGTGATCTTAACGTGGTGCAGATTCGCGCCTTGGATCAAGGGCAGATTGCAAACGTGCAGGCAATGCGTCCAGTTGATACCGGGGATGACGCCGCCGTGTCCGTAGGTCACCTCGTAATCGTAATCGCTTGGTAGCTGGGATTGCCACAGCACCGCGCCGTCCTCAAAATGCAGCTCCACCATGGAGCGCATGAGCAGCGAAGTCACGATATAGCGGCGGCCGTAAAGACCGACCGATCCGGGTAGCAGCACGCGTCCGCCACCTGCGGCAGATACGCGGTCAATCGCCTCTTGAATGGCACGCGTGTCGTCGTGTACCGCGTCGCCGTAAGCACCGCAATCGGTGACCGAGAGCGTGTAATCCGGCAGGTCAAAGGGATAAGGATTCCGGTCGAAAGCCTCGTAGTTTTCAATGTAAAAGCGCTCGCACAGGCAAAGAGGCTCTTGTCCCTTTGCCTCGACAAAGGCAATGAGCTGATAGGAAAGCAGGGTGGTCACGCCGTCGTGCAGAGGGATCCCGTCTATACAAAAGCTCTCTGTCAGGTCGCATTGACCGATCAAGCGCTTGCCAAAGGTACGCTCCAGGCCCGCAGCCGAGGGCGCGTTTGCCATGGTGGTGGCGTAGATGCGGATGCTGCCACCCGCATAAGCCGAAAGCTTCGCGGAATCGGTCTTGCCGCAAACCCTGATCGTTTGAGATTTGGGATTTGCCGTGCAAGAGGTGATTTGCCCTGCATAATCGATCAGCGGCTTTTCCTGCTCAAAGGAATAGCGGTGCAAAATCAGCCCCCCCTTGCCTTGCACGGACAGGGTAAACTGCAAAAGACGACCTTCGCAGGAAGGGGTATCCGAGAGATTGAAATAGTAGGCATGCGGCTGACCGTCACAAATCAGCTTCACGCGCTTGCCGCATTTCTCTGCGTGCTTGGAGGTGGTGTAGTACAGCCACGCCTCTTTGGCATCCGAGTGATTGGTGATGACGGCAAATATCGTGTTGCGGCGGGGCATGAGCATATTATAAGGCGTGCCCGCGCGGTTTGGAAAAAGGGGAGAGGTCAGCTCGGCCTGCCCGTCCAGCGTCAACACCATCGCGCCGCCGCGATCCGCAAGTGTACCGCCCGTGACCGAATAAAAGTGCGATTGTCCGCCCACTTGGCCAAGGTTGTCAAGCGCGTAGCCAAAGGTCAGGGCAATCTCCACCTCGTCGCGCTGCCATACGGGATCGTACGCGCGCACTTCAAGCGTCATGCGCACGGGTACAAAGTCCATATTGAGCGTGGAGAACAGACGCGGTGCCTCGGTCATGTAACAGACAGAGCAGAAGGACTGTCCGTCCGCGCCCCACAGCGTCAGCTTGCAAAGCATGCCCTCGCCCGTGGCTTGCGAGATCATAAAGCCCGAAACCGATGCGAAGCGCGCGCCCCGCTCGGGTGTCAGCAGTACCTCGGTCGGCTCAGCGTCGGCACGCAGCGTCCACGTACCGATAGGCTCGGCCGTCTCATAGATAAAGCGCCCCTGCACGTGGTTTTGCGAGAGCGTCCAGTCTTGCTTGAAGGAATAATCGGTTTGGCGGATCTTTTCGTAGGTATATTTGTCCTTGACAAGATAGCGTGACATAACAGACTCCATTCCGCCGCTCTGCGGCGGCACAAATATTTTTGAAATCAACCCGGGTTGCTCTGCAACAAAAATGGGTTGGGCCCCATTTTTAGGATTGATTTGTGCGTGAAACAGTGAACTTCCGGTCCTGAAGAGCTGAACTTTCACGCCAGACTCCTTTACTTGATGGGATAATTTGATTATACCATACGGGGAAAGGAGTGTCAATGTTTTCCCGGTTGTTTATCAAAGGGTTATTTTGAGTGCAATCTCCGAGTGTCTTTATGAGCGGAGCCCCTGCCCGTCATTCTTGAGCAAGCATTTTTCGCCAAGATCCTTCGCTGCGCTCGAGGATGACAGGCGAAAAATGCGCCGCGAAGAATCTTGGCAGGGGCGAAGTCACTTTGCGCCCCTTCGATCAGGATGACACTCGGGGGATTTGTCCTTTGCTCAATATGTGCTATGGATCGCATGATTTTTCAAACTCCAAAACATGCGCAAAAACTTGAAGATCCATTGACACACGTATAAAACTATGATATAATAAATAATTACCAAGAAAGCGAAGGGGAGGGGATTTCATGAGCGCAAAAAACCGCAAGGACGAGCTGGATGCCTTTTGGGATATTGATGGGTTGATGCCTGCCAAGCGACCTGCAATACAGCGTCGCCCGGGGGCGACGGATGCCGTGGAGATCGAGGTGCCAAGCGCCAAGCCGCAAAAGGATACGTCCGACGCCAAGCTCAGCCGCACCGTACCCGCTAAAAGAACCCCTGCGCCCGATGCCCCCATAGAGCCCGAAGCGGTCTTTGACATGCAGAGCGGGCTTGTGCATCGCGTGGTGGTTTACCCCTGGAAATCGGGTTATACCTATTATGAAAAATTCTGCCGTGACGGAGAGTATCTGCGCCGCATCAAGGGCAAGGAAGCACCGCACGTGGGATTTTTCTCGTATATGCCGCAGTATGGGCAGATGACTAAGGCACAGCTGGCCTATTATCTTTGGTGGCGCGAGAATATCATACAGAACGGCATCTACCTGCCCGCGGATTACAGCTATATTCTGCTTAATATGTACGAGCTGATCAACCTGCCCGACGACAATCCGATCAAGGTGCGTGACGCACTCTGTCGCCTGTGGGTGGCGTATCATAAGGACGTGCCGCGTCTTGACCGCTATTTTGCTGAGTGGATCTGCGATTTTTGCCTGTTGCACGGACTTCCCGCACCGGTTGAGCAGCTTGCTCCCATTCGCGACGACGTGCTGGCCGTGGCAACGCTCAAGGAGTTTTATCTGGATTGCGGCGAGGGGGGGGCGCAGGCCTATGCCAAGGCGCTTTTGAGC
>JAFQUG010000197.1 GCA_017408625.1 Clostridia bacterium
CACCTGTCCGTCAAAGGTGATGAACATAAACGAATCCGCACCGGTGCCTGCGGTGATCTCATGGCCGCCCACCGTGCAGGAAAGCTCATGCGCACTCTCAATCGCGCCGGTATCAAGAATGTCGTAAACCATGCTGTTGACCACCAACTCGTTGGTCTTGCCCACGCGGCGGTAGCAGATCTCATAATCCTCCCACTGCACGATCAGCAAAATGCGGTTCTTGACGCTGTAATCCGCGCGGTGCAGCACGGGAGAATCGTTGTTTTCGGGCTCGGGCTTTGCCTCCTCTGCCTCTGCGGGCTCTTCCCCGTCAATGCCTGCGTAAATATTCTGCGGCTGAGTATTCGCTGCTGCACCCGGCATAGTGCCAAATACGTCTACGGGTGCATTTGCGGCGATCTCCGCATCAATCCTTTTGAGCTTGTAGTGCGCAATGATGCCGCGGATCAGCAAAAACAGCACCCATGCGTGGAAAATGTAATCCAGGATCATGGTGATGTCCGGGATAAAATACAAAAGCATAAACAGCGTGTCCAGCACGAACATCACGGTCGCTGCGATCATCCAGCCAACGCGATTTTTGGAGAACACCCAACAAAGCACGTACAACGCAATTGCGATGACAGCAGGCACCAGCGTAACGAAGAACACCCACTTGGGCAGCATGTCACTTGCCAAAATACCCATCTCCGCATATTCTTCTGCCGAATACATAATACCCGTCCAAAACGCTCCGTCATATGCCATTGCATAAGGGAACGCGCAGGAAAACAGGAAATAAACGCCCGCGCCGACCACAGCCAGCACGCAGTTGATCACCGTAAAAATGATGGCGACAAGCAAATTATGACGCGCACTGTTATAGTGCATTTCATAACGCTCACCGCTCGACATGCTGCGCATGCCCGAAGTAAATCTTCCCATAAGTAAAACCTCCGATTGATAATATGATCATGATACTACATTCCGCTACGTTTGTCAAGAGCGGAAAGATTTGTCCCCTCTACCTATATAAACGCTTTTTCTGTCAAAAAGTTCACTTTTTTTTGAAATTTTTCAAAAAAATTTTTTCGTAGCCCGGACGAATTGACAAGCGCAGAAAAATGATATAAAATAGAGATATCAAAACGCTTATCAAAGAGGCAGCAGCGTGAAATGATACCTATTCGTTCGGTATGCTGTTCACGCATAAACGATTTGAGCCGTCATGGGCGGCATGGAGGTTATTATGAAAATCGGTATTTGTGCACCGCCCCAGCATTGGGAGCTTATAAAAAACATCGGCTATGACTATGCAGAATGGAACTTCTCGGTCACCGCAGCATACACCAAGGAGCAGCTGGAGCAAACTCTGGCGCAAAAGAAGGCGCTGGATATCGCGATCCCCTCGTTCAACGGCTTTTTCCCCGGCGGCTTTGTCATGTTCGGCGAGGATCGCGCCGCCATCGAAGCCTACGCACGCGAGTATTCGGCCAAGGGCTTTGAACGCGCCGCCATATTTGGCGCAGACGTGGCCGTCATGGGCTCGGGCTATGCACGCAACGTGCCCGAGGGCATGGAGCTTGCCGAAGCCAAGGAACGTTTTGCATCCCTTATGTACATTTTGGGCGAGGAAGGCAAAAAGGCGGGCGTCCGCGTCGCCATTGAGCCCTTGCAAGCAAAAGAAACCAATTTCTTACACACCTTCAAGGAGGGTGCAGAGATCTGCGACATGGTCGCGCACTCCCACGTGGGCTTGACCATGGACATCTTCCACATCTGGGCAGGCGGCGAGCCGCTCTCCAATCTTGAAAAATATAAGCAATACATCTTCCACGCCCACATCGCGCGTCCCCGGGCTGACCGTCACGCGCCCGACATTGAGGATCTGGACGATTGCCTTGTGTGGCGTGACGCACTGCGCGCTTGCGGCTATGACGACAAGATCTCGCTGGAGCCCGTGTACGTGGACATCAACCAGGATGCCCCCAAGGCTTACACCGTTTTGGAGAAATTCCGCTAAACAAGGAGATTAGTATGGAAAACTACGCAGTATCCAAGGATATGCTTCACCTGACCAAATACGAGGTGTACGGCAAGCTGCCCGATCTCTTTACCTTTGACGACGGCACGCGCATGACCTCTCCTGCAGAGTGGCCTGCACGCCGTAAGGAGATCTACAAGCAGGCAGTTGAGCTGCAATACGGCACCATGCCGCCCGCACCCGAGGTACTCGAGGTGCAGGAGCTCTATATCGGCGGCAAGGGGCATCACAATACCTACCGCATCACAGCAGGCACGAAAGAAAAGCAAATCTCCTTTACCGCAAGACTGTTTTTGCCTGACTGGGGCGTCCCCACGCCCACTCCCCTGCCCCCCGTGATCGTAAACGGTGATCTTTCGTTCGAGGACATTTACGACAAGGAATATCTGCATGCAGCCCTTGACGAGGGCATTGCCTGGATGATGTTCGACCGTACCGAGATCGTACAGGATATTCAATTCAAAGGCCGCGGACACGGGCCTTTGCACGAGGTTTACCCCGAATACACCTTCGGTGCGATCGGTGCGTGGGCCTGGGGATATTCCCGCTGCGTGGACGCGTTGGAAAAGCTCGGCCTGACCAATCCCGAAATGGTGATCTTTACCGGTCACTCGCGCGGCGGTAAGACTGCAGCCTTGGCGGGTGCTTTGGACGAGAGAGCCGTCATCGTCAATCCCAACGAGACCTGCGCGGGTGCTTGCTCCTGCTATCGCGTCTATCTTGAGGGCAACTACATGGGCAACGACGACCCGAATCGCCCGCTGATGCAAAAAAGAAGCGAACGCCTTTGCGACCTTTGGGCAAACTTTGATTTCTGGATGGGCCCGGATCTGGGCGAATACGCAGATCGCCCCGAGGACCTTCCCTTTGACGCACATTCGCTCAAGGCCATGATCGCCCCCCGCACGCTGTTTATCTCGGAGGCTGCAGGCGACCTTTGGAGCGGACCCATCGGCTCGTGGCAGACCACCATGGCGGCCGCAGAGGTCTACAAGTATCTGGGCGTGCCCGAAAACCTCTACTGGTACTATCGCCCCGGTGTTCACGGGCACAAGCCCATAGACGTTCGGATGCTGGTCAACATTATCAAGCAAAAGACGCTGGGCACTCCCGCAGACGAAAAGTTCTTCCATACTTCTTTCGAAGAACCCGAGCTGATCTTTGATTGGCGCGCACCCGAGGCTTGATTTGTGAAAAAAATGATAAAAAGCAGGACTCTGTCCTGCTTTTTTGTGTCTTTGGGAGAAAATGCCACAGGCCTGTTGACCTTTGTCGGTTTTTGTCCTATAATATAGAATGTCAAATAATAAAATTAAGGAGAATTTGCAGAATGAAGTTCACCAAGATTCTGGCGCTTGCGCTGGTTGCATTGATGATTTTCTCCGTACTTGCTGCTTGCGACGGCAACAAGACCGAAGATACCACCAATGCAGACACACAGGCACCCACAGAAAACACAACCGAGGACGTAACCACGACCCCCGAGACCACCGAGTCCGAGGATGAGACTACCGAGCCCGGCGAGGACACCACTGAGCCCGGTGAGGACACCACTGAGCCCGGTGAGGACACCACCGCCCCCGATGAGGACACCACTGAACCCGAAACCTCTACCGAGGAAGAGACCACCGAGCCCGATGAGCCCGAGATCCAGGTGATCACGATCGCCCAGGCACTTGAGCTTTGCGGCGAAGAGGGCAACATCACCACCGAAAGATACTACATCCGTGCAACCGTCGTTTCCATTACCAATGCCGCTTATGGTGCAATGGTGATTGCAGACGAGACCGGTGAGATCTCGGTTTACGGCACCTACAGTGCTGACGGCGAGATCAACTACAGCGCAATGGAAGACAAGCCCTATCGCGGTGACGAGGTTCTGCTGCACTGCATTCTGCAGAACTATAACGGCACCAAGGAGGTCAAGAACGCCCGTCTGATCGAGTTCACTCACGTCGAGCCCGACGTTGACTTCTCCCAGTACACCGACATGTCGGTTGCTGACGCAAGAGAGGCAGAGATCGGCACCAAGATCAAGGTCGACGGCGTAGTTGCAAAGATCACCTTTGCAAACGGCTTCAAGCCCAACGGCCTGTTCTTAGTTGACGAGACCGGCTCGATCTACGTCTTTGACGGCGACCTTGCACAGAGAGTTTCCGAGGGCGACAAGATCACCGTTGCAGGCGAAAAGGATTACTGGATCTTGGAGAGTGAGCAGGGCAACGCAGCCAACTTTGGCTACAAGGGCAGCTGCCAGATCGCATCCGCTTACCTGATGGAAAAGGACGACAGCCAGGATTATGCATTTGACAAGTCCTGGATCACCGAATCCACCATCAAGGACATTCTCGAGACCCCCGTTACCGAAAACGTGACCACCACCATCTACAAGGTCAACGCTCTTGTCAAAAGAGTGGACGGCACCGGCTTTGTCAACTACTACTTCTTTGACCTGGACGGCGAGACCGGCAACTACACCTACACTCAGTGCAACGGCGCTGACTTTGAATGGTTGGATGCATTCGACGGCAAGATCTGCACCGTTTACATCTCTCCCATCAACTGCAAGTCCACCGCAGGTGACTGCTTCTTCCGCCTCGTTCCCATTGAGGTCAAGGATGAAGGCTTTACCTTTGATCCCGCAAACGCTCCCGCACACGCACTGAAGTACTATGCAATGGGACAGTTCGGCAGCGAATATGCCTCCGACCCCGCACTGGAAATGATCACAAGTGTTTCCTCTCTGTTGCTGGGCTTTGGTGAGGTCACCCTTTCCTACACCTCCTCCAACGAAGAGGTCGTATACTTCACCACCGCTGACAGCAAGACCGTCATGCATTGCGCAGCTCCCGGCACCGTAACCGTGACCGTGACCGCAACGCTTGGCGACGTCAGCGTCACCGACACCGCAGAAATCACCGTCCTTGAGCCTCCCACATTCGACTTTGTGGATGTTCAGACCGCTATCAACGCTGCTAACGGTGATGTCGTTGTTGTCAAGGGCATCGTTGGTCCTTCCCTTGTCAACCGCGACGGCTTCTATCTGATCGACGAAACCGGTGTGATCGCGATCTTCACCACCAAAGAGGTCGTTGCCTCTGTGAGCATTGGCGACGAGATCATCATTTCCGCAACCAGAGACGTCAAGACCAAGGGCGGTGACACATACTTTGGTCAGTCCATGCTGACCGAAGTGACCGTTCTTGCCAACTATTACGGTGCTCACGAGTATTCGACCGAAACTTTCGTAACCGACCAAACACTTGCCGATATGCTCGCATTGAGCATTCTGGAAGACCACACCACCACCGTATTTGTGGTAAAGGGCAAGGTGAATTTCCCCGGCGGCTACTCCGCTCCCTCTATCGTTGACGGTGACACCACCCTTCAGCTGTACTGCTCGGGCGGTGCTCAGTACTCCTGGCTGAACCAGTTTGCTGATCAGGAGATCACGCTTGAGATCGCACTTTGCAACTGGAACGACAAGAAGGCATGGAAGGGCTGCATCCTCGCTGTTCATACCGAGGACGGCAAGGTGCTCAACACCCTCAACTTCGACGTAAAATAATCAAAAAGCAACGGCTGAATCCGCATGGATTCAGCCGTTTTTTTATTCCTTCTTTTTTCCGCAGATCAACAACGCGGCCGATGTAAGCAGCGCGAAAATTCCTGCCGCGCCAAGCGCACCGCTGCAGCCCTCGCTGCCCGTTTGCTCTTTTTCGGTTTCGGTCGGCGTTGCGCTCGTTGCCTCGCCGTCCTCTGCCCGATCAGTCCCGACTGTCTGCTCAGATTCGGACGCGGAGTCATTTTCAGCCCGATCGCTCTCGCCGTGCGTCGTTTGCTCCTCGGGGGCTTTGGTCACCGCCTGCAGCACAAGATCGCAAGTGGGCGTCAGCTCCTGCCCTGCCGTAAAAATCTCGCCATCACCCACGCCCCAACCCAAAAGATCGGTCAGCTCTCCCAACGTTTCGGTCAAAAGCACTTCTTCGGGGATGGTGCAGGACGCTCCCGCTGCCACGCGGATCTCATAGGTCTGCGTGCCGTTGACCAACTGCACGGTGTAATACGGATCAGTGGTCATGGGGATAAACCGTTTGAGAGAGATCCAACCGCTCTGTCCGTCCGCAAGCTCTACACGCCCGTACCTGCCCTGCACCGCAGTGATGCGATACACAGCTCCCGCTGTCAGACTTGCCACCTTGCCCGTAGAGGTATCCGGACCTGCATAAGCTGAAAGAAGTCCCTTGCCCGCAATGAAAAGCCCGGGCAAATGATCCTCAGTGCGATAGTAATCCACCTCGGGCACGTCGGCTGTCTTGTATGCAATACTGCCATATCCCACAATGTAGCGATTATCCAGAGAGTATTCGTGCAGGGCGACACGGTTATCGCCGTTGCCCTCAATGGCGTATACCACACCGTTTTCGCATTTGAGCACGATGCCGATGTGGTCGGTCGCACGCGAATGCGTTGCCGTCAGGCTCTTGTAAAAGATCAGATCACCCTTCTTGGGTATGTAACCGTCGGTACGGGCGTGGTAGGATGCCCCGTAGTTCGCACCCTCGCCAATAAACCAATTTCTCCATGCAGCGCAGGAGACGTACATGCCGCCCGTCAACCTTTCATCCACGCGCGCCTGGCGCAAGCACCAGTTGACAAACGCCGCGCACCATGCGTATCCGTAGCTGTAGCCGTTGCCCTCGCCGTTGTCCAGCTTGCCGAACAATACGTTGTATTCCACAAAATTCTTGCTTCCACCGGCATTGCCGCCTTCCAGATCCCCTTGGTTATTTCCCTCGTGATACCCAAGCTGAGAGAGTGCCACCGCGATGACGTCGGTCGCACCGTCGCCTGTCAGCTCGACGGCCAAGAGATTATTGTAGTACAGCGTATCCTTGTAGTCCGATGACACCTTATACGAGGGCTCGACCGCAAAAGCAACCACACAAAGTGACGCAATCGCTATGGAAGCGGCCATCAGGCCTGCGCAAATTCTCTTTAATTTCATTGTAACCTCCGTGCCGCCCATGGCGGCTCAATCCAAGTTCGCGTGAATGCATAGCAGACGCTCACGCTATTCCTTTTCTGTCAGATTATAGGCTTTTTATTTCCACGCCTATTATAACACAGGAAAGTCTTGTTGTAAATACTTTGACGCGGACATGCCCTGTGGTAATATATGTGAGCCGAGGGAGAAACATGCATC
>JAFQUG010000198.1 GCA_017408625.1 Clostridia bacterium
CTGCCGCTTTACCCCTGCAGCATCTTTATATATGCCATGCCGTTTGCACTCTGGGGCAATGAATACATGAAAAAGGCGGGCTGCGGATATCTTTGCACGCTGGGTCTTCTGGGTGCGGCCATCAACTTTTTCTACCCCGCCAACGTGCTCTCCAACTACTCCTGCCTGTCCTTTGCGGGCGCACACACCATGCTTTTCCACGGAGTCATGCTGTTCTGCTGCATACTCATGCAGACCTCGGGCTACCACCGCTACACACATATGAACAAGCCCCGGGAGATGCTTCTCCCCGCCATTCCGACCATGATCGTATCCATCCCCGCCAATCTCGTCAACTATTCCCCCATCGGCTCGGATTACATGTTCTTCAAGTGCAATTCCTTCTTCCTGCCCGCCGTATTCGGTTGGCTGGAGGATTGGCAATCCACCGTCATCCTGTACGTGCTCTACCTGCTCTTGCCCGTGGTATTCTACCTGCCGGGTATGCTGTATCGAAAAAAGCACGCCAAAACCGCATAAGTATTTGCAGCGACCGCTCACGGTCGCTGCTTCTTTTTGCATATTGCCGAAAAAGCCCTTTCTTTTTCATACAGAACGCCAAAAAAGTTTGCGGCTCTTGACTATCCGTATTTTTTTATGGTAAAATAAATCAATTCCAAAACAATTGCGAGGTGCAGATATGAAAAAGAAACTTCTGTCCGCTCTGGCACTTCTGCTGCTTGTTTCCATGCTTGCAGGCACGCTTGCCGCATGCAAGGATAAGCCGCAGGACGATCCCGAGCAAACCACCGACGATCAAGAATCGACCACGCCACCCGAGGAGGAAATCATACACGAATCCATTCTGACGGGTGAATACGCCTCCTTGGTGGAAAACGCATATTGGCTTTCCAACGGCGTTAACGCTTACTACGCTAACCCAATCCGTAATGCGTATACGGTTGAGAATCAAAAAATGAAGCTCAACTATAGCTTTGACCCCGAAAAGCCTCAGCAGGTCACCGCACTGACCACGCCGGGCGGCAAGCCCTACATCCAAGACACCATGGACGTTTACGTCAAGATGGATGACGGCCACACCTACTACGCTTCCGGTAGCTCCGCTGCGGGCACTGCCAACATCTACCGCTTTGGCTATTACTACTACGACGTTCACCTTGCCGATCAGAGCTTTACAAACCAAGCGGAGTATACGGGAGACAGGGCTCTGAACCTGGAAAGTCTCCGTCAATTCCGTGATATGACAGAGCCTGTCGTGACCGACGGCATCCTGACCTCCACCATTACAAGCTCGGTTGACCCTTACATTTACGGCAATGTCAAGTTCCGCACCAATGAAGTCAACAATCTGCAGCTGACCATGCGCACCACGCACGTCGCCGAGATCCAGCTTTACATCAAGATCGGCTCGGATGACTATACGGATGCCCGTTGGGTCAGACTCCCCGTCCTCAACGACGGCCAATGGCACACCTATAATTTTGCACTCAACGAGCTCAGCGTTGCCGATTACACAGGCATCGTCACCGGTATTCGTATTGACTTTGTCGGCGCACCCGGCGATACGGTGGAGATCAAGGACCTCAAGGTCAACAATCTGATCACCGACAACGCCCCCCCTCTCTTCCTTGACAGAAACCTGCACGTTTATTCCGACAAAATGAACCACGTCGTGCGCATCTGTGCCATGATGGATACCACCGGTATTGCAGAGATCGGTCAGATCACCGATATCGCAGCAGATACCGTAGATAAGCTGATCGTCAAGGACGCAACCGGTGAGCACACCTCGCTTGACGGCGTGGACTGGGCTACGGCTGAATATATCGCCTTTGACGTCAAGGGCGTTGGTATCTTCGGCTATATTCTGCTCAAGGATGCATCTAGCGGCAGCATGAAGGTCACCTTGGAGGACGGAAAATACCGCATCGTACAGTACGTCACGCCCAAGGATGGCAAAATCCTCGCACCTCAGGGCAGCACCGAAAACGATTTCTACATGGGTCAGCGCATTTACACCGACCTGACGCATGATTTCGAAGCCTTCCGCAAGGCGGCCTACGAGGAAAGAAATCCCCTTTCCCCCGAAAACATCAAGGTAGACACCGAGAAGGCTCCCATGGCAGCCTATGCGGGCTATGATGCCATCCGCGGTGCTTACAAGTTCACCATGGAGCCGGAGTCCAGCTTCAACACGCCCTACTCCGAGGTTTGGAACAAGCACTACAATCTGGTATTTGACATTACCGGTGACGACCGCGACCGCAATATTTACGTCATGACCTACGCACACGGCACTTGCCTGGAGAACGGCGTGCTGCTGGGCGAGGGGGATATGCTCCTGCCCGTGCCGCTTGAGGTTTGCAAAAACTTTGCACACGAGCACGAGGAGCCGCTTTACGATAACGGAGACGATCGCTACAGCGAGACCTACTTC
>JAFQUG010000199.1 GCA_017408625.1 Clostridia bacterium
GTATGGAAGAGGGTCAGACCACCATTGACGGCAAGACCTACCGCTTGGCCGCTCCCTTTATGGTCATTGCGACCCAGAACCCTGTGGAGAACATGGGTACCTTCCCGCTGCCCGAGGCACAGCTGGACAGATTTCTGATGAAGGGAAGCATGGAATACCCCAACCATATCGAGGGCGTCAACATTCTGGAACGCTTTGATAAGGCAAGTCCTCTGGAGAAGCTTACGCCCGTGGTCACCGAGCAGGAGCTTTGCCGCGCGATCGAGGAGCTGCCCGGGGTGTACGTTTGCCGTGAGCTGATGAGTTACATTACCAATATCGTGGAAAAAACCAGAAAATATCCCAAGGTGATCCTGGGCGTCAGCCCCCGCGGTGCGCTCGCATTGATGAAGGCTGCCAAGGGATATGCTGCCATTGCGGGCAGAAACTACGTCATTCCCGACGACGTCAAGCGCGCCGCGCATCCCGTGCTGGATCACAGAATCATGCTGGAAAACTCTGCGCGTATTCATAAGAATGCCGCGTATAACGTCATTGAAGACATTCTCGGTACGGTCACCGTACCCACCGAGGCGGTATTTGAGGAGAGATAATGTCGGCTGAAGCATTAAAAGGCGTTGCTGAGTACATCACAGACATGGCCGACCGACTCGTAGAGTTTGCGCAAACTCCCGAGTTTTACGTGCTTGTCTCGCTGCTGGGGCTTGCGCTGGTGGCTCTGGTGCTGTACCGCATCTATATTGCTCTTCGCAATAAGCGACTTGGCAGAATCGAGTATTCGCGCTCGTTTTCCGAGGTCGGTGTGCATGAGGGCGATGAGGTCGAGCTGATCGAAACCGTGCGAAACACGGGCGCGTTTCCGCTTTTATGGGTGGATATCGAGTCGTATTTCTATAACGAGCTGGAGCTGGAGGAATACGAGCGAGATCCCGCTGAGCCGGACAAGATGCAATATCTGATCAGCCGATTCAACCTGTGGCCATATATGCAGATCCGCCGCAGACATAAGGTCATTTGTAAAAAAAGAGGGCATTATTCCTTGCACGTTGCGTCCATCTATTCAAAAACCGGACCGATCGCGCAGGATGCGCCCGCCGAGATATTCGTGTATCCCAAGGCGATTCCGCTGGATATGCAGGAGTTTGCCCAAGGGAGACTGCAGGGTGACTACGTCAGCCGCCGCCCGCTGTACAGCGATCCCTTTTCCTTTGCGGGCATTCGCGATTATCGGTTTGGTGACCAGATCTCGCAGATCAACTTCAAGGCGTCTGCACGCGTACCGTTCGGCGGTGCGTCCACCTCGCCCTTCAAGGTCAATTCCAGGGAGTTTTGCGCCAGCCGTCGCATGATGATCTATATGGACTTTCATCTGCCCATGGGGCAGAGCATGGACGGCGCAGAATATAACCGCCGCGGTGAGCAGGGGCTTTCCTTCTGCGCAGCCTTGGTCAGAGAAGCGGCCTATGGGGGCTTCCGCGTCGGTTTTGCCGCAAACTGCAAATCGCAGAACGGCGAGATGTCGCTGCGCTTCCCCTGCGAGAGCGGTCAGGCGCATATGCTGGAGATCTTAAAGGAAATGGCTTGCATCACGCCCCGCGAGGGTGGCTCGTTTGCATCTCTTTTGGAGAATGCGGTCACCGAGGGGATGTTGGATACCGAAATTGTGATCGTGGCCTTTGCCGAAAACCCCGAGGTGCAGGCGAGAACCGATACGCTGGAGCGTCTTGGCAACTCGGTGCAGGTGATCATCTTGGAAGGGGAGGAAGCTTGGGATGGCGAATGAAGCAAAGCTGAATCAACAGTATACAGAGCTCTTGCATCGGTTTGAGGGCACCTCCACCTGGCGCGAATTTTTAGAGCTTGCAAAGCAATTCCGCGAGCTGGATACCTTCAAGGATGCCTCCACGTATTACACCAGATGCGTGCGTGCGGCTTCTGCGGGCGCGTACCGTGAATACCGCGAGGAGTTTACCTCTCGCCCCGATCTCTCGAGTGACGACTATTTCGAGGCGGCAGCCGTGCTTTCTCAGATCTCGGACTATATGGACGCGCGCGAATGGGCGCGTACCTATAAGGCCAAGGCAACTGCCTTGTGCTATGCCGAGGCGATCGCACTGTACGAGCAGAGCGAGGGACGCTGGCAGAATATGCGCGAGGCGTATTACAAGATGAACAGGATCAAGGGATATAAGGATTCCCGCGATCTGGTTGAAAGATACCAAAAGCACTATGCCGAATGCGCGTACGCAGCGGCCAACGAGATTTATGAAAAGGCACAGACCGGCCCCGAATATATCGAGGCAGCCGAGATCTTTGAGCAGATTCCCGAGTATTCGGACAGCGCAACGCTGGCGCAAAAGGCGCGCAAGGCGGCTTCAAAATATAAGTCGAGCGCACCCAAAAAGCCAAAGAAGCCCGTAGGGGGCGACGTCTCCGACGCCCCAAAATCCTCGTCTGTAGGGGGCGACGTCCTCGACGCCCCGCCGCAGATCGCGCGCAAAAAGCGCGCGAAGGCTGAGGACAGCGTCAGCGGCGTGGACTTTGGAGAGATCTGGCAGACCATCAATAAAAAGCGATTGATCTTCGGTCTTGTGGGAATGGTCATCTGTGGCGTCGGCCTTTGGGGCTCTGCCTTTTTTGCGGCGCACAATATTGATCCCTCAAACGATTTTTTGGTGCTGCACGGTGACAAGATCAGAGGCATCAGCGTGCTTATGGTCATCGGTGGCGCGGTGTTCGCCATCATTGAATTTTTCCGCATGCTCTCGCCCTCGCTCAAGCGCAAGCTTGCGCTCAAGGTGCTGGAGGTAGGAAAGCGCGTGGCAAAGCCGGTGCTCAAGGCACTGGACCGCGTGCTTGGCTTTGTGGGCATTCAGATCGGCAAGCAAAGACTCAAGGGCAAGGACGAAAAAAGCTTTGTCTACGTTGAAAAGCCGCAAAAGGCAAAAAAGAACAAAAAGCTGCGCAACGAGGGCAAGTGGCACGAGCTGTCCGATAATGCCTCGCGCGTACGCTTCATTTTTGTGGACTACATGATCCGCAAGATCAAGCAGGGCTATCGCATGAAGTATCATCAGACGCCCTTGGAGATCGGCCGCGAGATTGCGGTCGAGGACGACGAAAAGCAGCTGTTTGAGGTTTACCAGACCGCTCGCTACGCGGGTTTGGCGGCAAACGAGGTGATCGATAACGACCTGGTCGACAGACTGGTGCAGATCAATCTCAAAAAAACACAGTAAAAAACACAGTAAAAAACACAGTAAAAACTCTTGGAGTGCTTGCCTTGTCGGCAGGTGCTCCAAGAGCTTTTATTATCCCATAAACAACAGCAGCGCGAGCAGGGGCAGGAGCTCGGACGAATCGTGCTTGCCCTCGTCGCCACCGCGCGACATGAGCAAAATGAGTGCCAGCAGCAAAAGATCCTCCGAGCGCAATCCCCCAAAGCCCGAGAAC
>JAFQUG010000200.1 GCA_017408625.1 Clostridia bacterium
AACGGATATTATCTGTTTGAGGAAGCACAGCTTTCATTCCTTCAACAGGAGGTGCAAAAGGGAGCTCCCGTTGTGCTCCTGCTGCACACCCCTCTTTTTGAGCCCACTTTATATGAAAAAAAGATGCAAAGCGCCCCGTGTGCGTATCTGGTGGACGTTCCCGAACACTTGATGGCAGACTATCCGCCAAATCGGTACGAGCAGCAAAAAGCCGATCGGATCACCAAGCAAACGGTTTTATACATCAAGGAAGAACCGCAGATCAAAGCGATCATTGCAGGACACCTGCATTTCAATTACGAGGGTGTGGTCGGAGACCGCATTCCGCAGATCATCACGTCCTGCACCGACGCCCGTTTGATCGAGATCGACCTGCAATAAACAGAAGTGCATTTTGAGAAAGAAGGATCTACTCATGAAAAAATCATTACAAGTAAAAAAAGAAATCCTATTCGATATTCTGTACGCGATGATGGCAGGTATCGTTGTCGGCACGGCGTACCACTTCTTCCAAAACAGCAATGGCTTTGCACCGGGAGGAGTCGGCGGTCTTGCCACGATCACGCATCATTTTCTGGCGGGCAAAATCAGCTGGTCCATCCTGATGGTCGCTTTCAATTTGCCGATCTTCATTCTGGTGAGTGCGATCGTCAACAAAAAGCTGGGTATGATGCTCAGCATCTATATGCTCGTGCAGTCTTTTATCCCAAAGCTGTATGATTTCCTTGGAGCAAAGCCCTATTGCCTGGCAAATAATCAAGCCGATTTTAACATTGTGTTTGCCTGCGTTGCCACGGGTGTAATCTCCGGATTTGGCTTTTCGCTGATGCTGCGCCGCTTCGGTGCCAGCGGCGGAACGTACGGAATTTCCGCATTGATCAAGCATGCCAAGCCCGAAACCAATATCGCTTACGTCTCCTTTATTATGGACGCGAGCGTGGTGTTTATCGCATTCTTCGTTTACGGGATGAAGATCACCCCCGTGATCTGCACGCTTCTGAACCTGTTTATTGCCAATATGATCGTTGACAACGGACTCAGCGGTATCAAAAACGGCTACAAGTTCGAAATCATCACGACAAAGCCGCAGGAGCTTTCTGCCGAGCTGCTCACGCGCCTCAAGCACGGCGTTACCGAAATCAACGTGCACGGTATGTATTCCGACACCGACCGCTACATGCTTGTTTGCATCATCAACAAGCGTCAGATCGGCGAGATGATGAAGATCATCAAATCCTTTCCCGATACCTTTGCGAGCTTCCAGAAGGTCAACGAGGTGTTCGGTAACTTCAAGCGAACGGTAAAATGATCCTCAGAAGGAGGAGAAGAACATGAAACAACAGACATGGAATCATACGTATGACGTTGCTGTTTGCGGAGGTGGCTTTGCGGGGATCTCTGCCGCACTGGCTGCCGCGAGAGAAGGGCGGCGCGTCATTCTTTTCGAAAAGCAATATATGCTCGGCGGTCTTGGCACCGCGGGCTTGGTCACCATCTATCTCCCTCTCTGCGACGGATACGGGCATCAGGTATCCTTTGGCATTGCTGAGGAGTTACTCAAATTATCCGTTACATATGGCGCCGAGGAGCGCTATCCCAAAAACTGGCTGGACGGTGAGGGAACACGAACCGAAAAAGACCCGCGCTACATGGTGCAATACAATGCCCAGCTCTTTGCCATTCTCGCAGAGCAGCTGCTGATCCAAAACGGCGTGGATATCCTTTACGGCAGCTACGTCGTGGATGTGGAACGGGACGGTGACAAAATCAAGAGCCTTGCCGTTGAAAACAAATCTGGCAGAACGGTATATGCGATCCGATCGGTCGTGGATGCGACGGGGGATTGTGATATTGCTTGGTTTGCCGATGCCCCCACCGAGACCTTCCGCCAGGGCAACGTGCTTGCCGCATGGTATTATTTTGCAAACGAGAGCGGCAATCATTTGCAGATGGTCGGTGCAGCCGACACACCCGAGGAGGAAAAAAAGGGGAAAGAAAAAAAGAAGCTCATCGATCGTCGCTTTACCGGTCTTGACGGCAAGGAGCTGTCGGAGATGACCTGCCTTTCTCACCAAGCGACCCTCGGGCATTGGCTCAAAAAGAGGGAGACAGACCCCAATGCGGTCATTTCCACCATTGCTACCACTCCTCAGATTCGTATGACGCGCAAGCTCGTGGGCGAATACACGCTCTCCCACACCGAGGAGCATACCCGCTTTGAGGATTCGATTGGTATGGTCTCAAACTGGAAGCGTCGCGGACCCGTGTACGAGGTGCCGTTTGGAACCCTGTATAGTAAGGCAGTAAAGAATCTGATCGTTGCGGGGCGTTGCACGTCCGTCAACGAGACCCTGTGGGACGTCATGCGTGTCATCCCTTGCTGTGCGGTAACTGGACAGGCGGCGGGTATGGCTGCCGCGATGACGGACGATTTTTCTGCGCTTGACGTTTCCGTATTACAGGATAAGCTGAAGCATAACGGCGTTGTTTTGCACGAGAGCGATCTCGCATAACAAAAGCGTGCTCTTGCGCCTGAATTGATTTTTTTAGCAGTAGAGGGGGAAGGAAAATTATGAAACGAACGTTGCTGACGCCTGATGCTGCCAATGCGCTCTTCGGGGCACTTCCGGGAGAGCTTTGCACATTTGCACAACAGGCAACCGTTTACGACAGCTCCTGCTCTCCCGAGGCGCGCGTCTACTTTTTGGATCGGGAGGACGGCTATTATCTCAAGGTCTGCACGGAGGGAACACTCAGGGCAGAAGCCGATATGACGGCGTATTTTCACGCCAAGGGGCTTGCAACGGAGGTGCTTGATTATCGCAGCTTTGGCAGCAAGGACTATCTGCTCACACGGCGTGTGCGCGG
>JAFQUG010000201.1 GCA_017408625.1 Clostridia bacterium
GACGGCGTGCGCGCAGGCGACGTGGTGGTAGGACTTTCTGCCTCGGGCGGTGCGCCCTACGTGCTGGGTGCTTTGGAGAAGGCGGCCGAGATCGGTGCAGTACCGATCGGCGTGACCTGCAATCCCCAAAGTCGCATGCACCCTATTTGTCGCGTGACCATCGCGCCTGTCGTGGGTGCGGAGGTGATTACAGGCTCGTCACGCTTGAAAGCAGGAACGGCACAAAAGCTGGTGCTCAATATGCTCTCCACGGGCGCGATGATTAAAACGGGCAAGGTTATGGGCAATCTCATGATCAACGTGCGACCCACCAACCAAAAGCTGCGACTGCGCTGCATCCGCATCATCGGTGAGCTTACGGGCTGCGACGCAAATACGGCCGAGCAGGCTCTGGACGCATGCGACGGAGAGATCAGAGCAGCGGTTGCGTATGTTCAAAAAAATGCGCAGAATACTTGACAATATAAAAAAATAGGTTTATAATAGTCATAAGATCATTTGGAAAGGAGACAATAACATGAAGCATACACGATTTTATTGCGGTTATTTTCTCGGGTTCCGGGTGTTCTTGACCGCGTAAGTTTCATTTTACGAATTTTGTCGCAGAATGCCCGAGGGGCATTCTGCGTTTTTTGTTCGCAGATGCCAAAGCGCATGTCTGCGATATTTTTTTGAAAGGAGTCCTGAATATGGACAAGCTGCAAAAGGCAAGAGAGACTATTTCCGAGGTTGATGCCGAGATTGCCAAGCTGTTCTGTCGCCGTATGGAGGCTGCAGAGGCAGTTGCAGAATTTAAAAAGGAGAGGGGATTGCCCATTCTGGATCAGCGGCGCGAGGACGAGCTGATTGCCAAGAACAGCGCGCTTGTGGAAAATCCCGAGTGGCGCGAATATTACGTAGAGTTTCTCAAATATACCATGAAGCTGTCACGCGATTACCAGCAAAGATTGATCAGCGGCTTGCGTGTCGCGTACGGCGGTGTGCCGGGTGCATTTGCATCCGAGGCCGCAGAGGTACTGTATCCGAATGCGGAGTACGTGTCTTGCACGGATTTCATGGCTGCTTACCGCGCAGTTGAGGCAGGGGAGTGTGACGTGGCCGTGTTGCCTATTGAAAACAGCTATGCGGGCGAGGTGGGACAGGTCATGGATCTGATGTTTTCGGGATCCTTGTTTGTCAATCGCACCTGCGACCTTGCCGTGACGCAGAATCTTTTGGTACTGCCCGGCACCAAGCTTGAGGATATTCGTGAGGTGGTCAGCCACCCGCAGGCGCTTGCACAGTGTGAGGGATATCTGGATGAGCATGGGATCGGAGTCCGCACCCCCTATTCCAACACCGCATTGGCTGCAAAATTCGTTGCAGAGCTTGGTAAGCCCCACGTGGCTGCCATTGGCAGCGTGCAGGCTGCGCAGCTGTACGGACTGGAGGTGCTGGAGCACAGCATCAACCAAAGCGCAGGGAACACCACCCGCTTTGCTTGCTTCTCACGTGTGGAGAATCGCCCTGCGGGCAGACCCGACGATAATTTCATTCTGGTCTTTACGGTCAAGCATCAGGCGGGCGCGCTGGCACAGGCCATCAATATCATCGGTGCGTATGGCTATAATATGAGAAATCTGCACTCCCGTCCCATGAAGGATCTTGCGTGGAATTATTATTTCTACGTGGAGGGCGAGGGAGATATCCGCAGTGAAAACGGAAAACAAATGATGCGAGCCCTGGCTCCCATGTGCGATAAGCTCAAGCTTGTCGGTTCGTACAGTATCAAATAATACCCAATATCCAAAGGAGACCCCAAATCATGAGTATGAATTTCAAAAGAAAGCTCCCCATTCCTCAGGAAATCAAGCAGATGTACCCTCTGACCGACGAGCTGGCAGCAGTCAAGGCCAAGAAGGACGCCGAAATCAAGAACGTATTTGAAGGCAAGAGCGACAAGCTGATCTTAGTCATCGGTCCTTGCTCTGCGGATTCCGAAGCCCCCGTACTGGATTATATTGGCCGCCTTGCACGTGTGCAGGAGCAGGTTGCGGAAAAAATACTGATCATTCCCCGCGTCTATACCAATAAGCCCAGAACCGTGGGTGACGGCTACAAGGGCATGCTGCATCAGCCTGATCCCAACGTCGCGCCCGATATGCTCAAGGGCATCATCGCCATCCGCTCCTTGCATATCAAGGTGTTGGAGGAGACAGGCCTTTCCACCGCGGATGAGATGCTGTATCCCGAGAATCACCGTTATCTGTCCGACCTGCTTTCCTACGTGGCGGTCGGTGCGCGCAGCGTGGAAAATCAGCAGCACAGATTGGTGGCCAGCGGGCTGGATATTCCCGTAGGCATGAAGAATCCCACCAGCGGCGATATTTCGGTCATGCTCAACTCGATTACGGCGGCACAGCATTCCCACACCTTCCTTTACAGAGGTTGGGAGGTCGTCAGCGAGGGCAACCCCTACGCACACGCCATTCTGCGCGGCTACGTCAACAAGCACGGTCAGTCCTTGCCCAACTACCACTATGAGGATCTGGAGCATCTGTACGAGGAGTACGCCAAGAGAGACTTGAAGCTGCCCGCAGTTGTGGTGGACACCAACCATGCAAACTCGGGCAAGAA
>JAFQUG010000202.1 GCA_017408625.1 Clostridia bacterium
GCTCTTCCCGTATTCCCGCCGTTCAGGAGGCTGTCAAGAATCTGATCGGTAAAGAGCCCTTCAATGGCATCAACCCCGACGAATGCGTTGCCATCGGTGCCGCCATTCAGGGCGGTGTGCTCGGCGGCGACGTCAAGGATCTGCTCCTGCTTGACGTAACGCCTCTGTCTCTCGGCATTGAGACCCTCGGCGGTGTGTTCAACCGAATCATCGACAGAAATACCACCATTCCCGTAAAGAAGAGCCAGATCTACTCCACCGCAGCTGACGGCCAGACCTCGGTTGAGATCCACGTGCTGCAGGGTGAGAGAGAAATGGCACAGTATAATACCACGCTTGGCAGATTCATTCTGGACGGCATTGCTCCCGCTCCCCGCGGTGTTCCTCAGATCGAGGTTACCTTTGATATCGACGCAAACGGCATCGTAAACGTCACCGCAAAGGATAAGGGCACCGGCAAGGAGCAGCACATCGTGATTACCTCCTCGACCAACATGTCTCAGGAGGACATCGATAAGGCAGTTCGTGAGGCTGAAAAGTTCGCGGAAGAGGATAAGAAGCAGAAGGAAGCCGTTGACGTACGCAACCGTGCAGAGTCCATGGTATTCCAGATGGAAAAGACCCTTGGCGAGGTAGAGGGCAAGGTAAGCCCCGATGCCATCAATGAGGCAAAGGCCGGCATTGAAAAGCTCAAGGAGACCCTGAAGGGCAGCGATACCGAGGCAATCAAGGCTGATACCGAGGCTGCAGAGAAGGCATTTTACAAGGTATCCGAGGAGCTGTACCGTCAGCAGGGCGCACAGGGCGGCGCAGAGGGCGGCCAGCAGGGCGGCAACTACGACGCAGGCGACGGCACCTATTACGACGCAAACTACGAGGATAACTCCAATAAGTAATCAAATACGGCTAAGGCTGTCGCACTTTGTGCGGCAGCCTACAGCAGGTTATAAAGGAATTTTGACATGGCAGACAAAAGAGATTATTACGAGGTACTCGGCGTTGACAAGAGTGCGTCCGATGCGGATATCAAAAAGGCGTACCGAGTACTTGCGAAGAAATACCATCCCGATATGAATCCCGGCAACGCCGAGGCAGAGACCAAGTTCAAGGAGGTCAACGAGGCTTACGAGGTGCTCTCCGACAGCGAAAAAAAGGCCAAGTACGACCAGTTCGGTCACGCGGCGTTTGACCAGAGCTCTGGCTTTGGCGGTGGTGGCTACGGCGGTGGTTACAGCACGGATTTCGGAGATCTTGGCGATATTTTCGGCTCGTTCTTCGGCGGTGCGTTTGGCGGTGGCGGACAGAGACGCCGCAACGGTCCGCAGCGCGGAGACGATATTCAGCTTCGCGTCACGCTTTCCTTTGAGGAGGCGGCATTCGGCGCGAAAAAGACCATTACCTATACAAGACTGCGCAAGTGTCCCGATTGCGGAGGCAACGGCAGCGAGGGCGGACAAGCTCCCGAGACCTGCTCGGCATGTCGCGGTACGGGCCAGGTGCGCACCGTGCACAGCATGGGCGGCATGCAGTTCCAGTCCACGGGCACGTGCGAAAAGTGCCGCGGTACGGGTAAGATCATCAAGACCCCTTGCTCCCGCTGCAGAGGCGCGGGCATGGAGCGCGAGAATAAGAATCTGACCGTTGACATTCCCGCAGGCATTGACCACGGCGAAAAGATCGCGCTGCGAGGCCAGGGCTGCGACGGCAAGAACGGTGGACCTACGGGAGATCTGATCATGCAGATCAGCGTGCAGAGCCACAAGATCTTCAAGCGCGACGGCTCGAATATTTATTGCGACATTCCCGTGACCGTCTCCGAGGCGGTGCTGGGTGCCGAGATTGAGGTGCCTACCTTGGAGGGTATGCAGAAGTTCGATCTGCCCGAGGGCACGCAGTCGGGCTCGTCCTTTACCTTGCGCGGTAAGGGAATCCCCAACTTGAACAACAGCTCTCGCAGAGGAGACTTGATCTTTACGGTGGGCGTGGAGATCCCCACCGGGCTTACCTCCAAGCAAAAGGATGCAATGCGCGCCTTTGCCGAGGCTTGCGGTGAGAGCAACTACAAAAAGAAGAAAAATTTTTTCAAAAAGGGTAAATGAGTATGGTAGATAAGGATTACGTTTGCGAGGATTGGGGCGAGACCACACAGTGGACGCAGATCCGCGTCACGGTCAAGCTGGAGCAGCTGGACGCGTTGGTGGCTGTGATGAGCATGATCAACAACAATCTGATGATCGAGGATTACAGCGATATCGATCTCAAGACCTGTTACGGTGATCTGATCGACGAGAGCATTCTCAACGCGGACAAGACCATCGCGTCGGTGTCGGTCTATCTACCCGTGGAGCGCGATATCCGCGAGGACGTGGAGTTTTTGCGCGAAATGCTTGCAAAGGACGGCATCGAGGGCGAGATCAAGATGATTGGTCTTAACGAAGAGGACTGGGCCAACGCCTGGAAGGCTTATTATAAGCCGATCAAGATCGGTTCCAAGATCGTTATCGTTCCCGCGTGGGAAAAGTACGAGGCTGCAGAAGGCGAGCTGGTCGTGCGTATGGATCCCGGTATGGCCTTCGGTACGGGCACGCACGAGACCACAAGACTTGTCATCGGCCTTTTGGAGAAATATACGACGCCCGGTGTGCGTATGCTGGACGTGGGCACGGGCAGCGGCATTCTGGCGATCTGTGCTTCCAGACTCGGCGCAGGGGAGTGCAAGGCGTATGATATCGATCCTATGTCGGTGCGCGTAGCACGCGAGAATATCAAGGATTCGGGGCTTACCAATATCACCTGTGACCAGTCCGACCTGCTTCGCGCGGTGGATCTGGAGGGCGGAAAATACGGCCTTGTGTGCGCCAATATCGTGGCGGACATCATCATTCGCATGACGCCCGACGTACATAAGTACATCGCGGACGATGGCGTGCTGCTGGCTTCGGGCATCATTATGGAGAGAAGCCAAGACGTGGTTGATTGCTTTGAAGCGCACGGCTTTGAGATCGTGGAGCGCGCTGAGGAAAACGGCTGGTGCGCGTTGGCGGTCAAGCTGAAAAAATGAGAGAATATACGCTGATCCGCGCGCGTCGCAAGACGCTGGGACTGCAGATCAAGGACGGAGAGGTCATTGTACGTGCGCCCATGAGGCTGCCCAAGGCAACGATTGATGCATTTGTGGTCAAGCACGAGGACTGGATCGCCAAGAATCTCGCAAAGGAGCGCGCAGGGCAGAATTTACCCAAGCTGACCGAGCAAGAGCTCGGCGCGCTTGCCAAGCAAGCTAAAGAGGTCATTCCCGCGCGCGTGGCGTATTATGCGGCACTATTGGGCGTGGAATATGGCAGAATTACCATCCGCACGCAAAAAACGCGATGGGGCAGCTGCTCGGCAAAGGGGAATTTGAATTTCAACTGCCTTTTGATGCTGGCACCGCCCGAGGTGTTGGATAGTGTGGTGGTGCACGAGCTGTGCCACCGCAAGCATATGAACCACTCAAAAGCGTTTTACGACGAGATCGCGCGTGTCATGCCGGATTACAAAGCCCGCCACGCGTGGCTCAAGCAAAACGGCAGGGCATTGATGAACCGCGCGGAGCGAGAATAAGAGCAAAATGCGCAACGCAAAATGCAAAACGCAGAAGATCTTTTACGAGGCGCATTCCCACCGATTGCAGGGGACGGCGCCCTCGACGTCCCGCATTCATAAGAAAAACGCTTGGATGTGGCTGAGAAAATAGCGAAAAAATAGCAGGGATTTGTTCCATTTTGAGCAGATTCCTGCTGTTATTGTTTTTATGTGGTGGAAGAGCGGTGAGATGGGAATCCCCACCACCGCAATCGCTGCTCTCGTTTCAAAGCAAAGTGCTTTGAAACTCGCTCCGCTGCGGTCCCCCTCCCGCAGCGGGGAGGCTGATTTAGGCATCCCAATTTGCCTGTTTATCCGCTTAGACAAAGTTTTTCATCCGTTTTTTTGAATATTTCTCGGCACGGTTGCCCGCTGCTAAGCCTCCCC
>JAFQUG010000203.1 GCA_017408625.1 Clostridia bacterium
CTCGCGGCACTTGCCGCGAGCGGGGAAGCTTTGACGTGTAATCAGGTAAGCAATTCGGCAAGCAACTCGTTCATTGCAGGGTAATCGAGTGGCGAGATATACAATTCATATCCGCCAAAGTTCAGCACGCCATCCTCTGTGGAATAGGCAAAGAAAACCTCTCCGATTGTGCCGAAGCAGTCGTAGCGGACGTCTGATTCTATGTAATCGCCCAATGCCTCGGGATTTCGCCAGATTCCGTCGTTGAGCAAGGTCTCAAGCTGCGTACATTGTGTTTCGCTCAGCTCAGCTTGTACGTTTTTCCCCATGATCTGAGCAAAGCGAACGGGCTCGGAAATAGAGATGGTGTTTTCCTCCATGTGCGCAAGCGCGATTTCAATAAATGCAAACTGCATATCGTCGGCATTGTAGTACAGATTCAGAACTCTTTCATCATGAAATGAGGAGAGAAACGGGCTGCACCAGCAGGAGATGATAAAGTAACCGTCTTTCTTAAACAGATTGATATGGCTTGTGAAATCCTCCAGATTGCTCGAGTAGGGTGATCCGTATGCCAGATTGATGAGTATTCGTCCGTCAATCTCGTCAAGATAAATACGGGCTACGCGCTCGGTAAATCCGATTTTGGTCAGGGCTGTCACGATGCTGTCCTCGGTAGTGATCTCCAAGGGGAGCACCATGCCGTCGGGCAGCTGGCGTGCCGTGAAGGTAGCCTCGTAGCGCTCCACCCAGTCATAGGCGCTGTGCTCACCACTTAAGTAATAAGAGAAATGCTCGGAGTCTCCGCGCTCCCACCAGGTAAGCGCTCCGTCGGCCTCCATAGTAGTCATCCCGTCCATAATACTTTGTCCGTTGTAAGTGTAAGATTTCAGCAGGTCTCGGTAAGCATAAAAATCCTCGGGGGTATGCTGCTCCAAAAATGCCACAAAGGGCTCTCTGGCCCCGGCGTGATTTTCCGATCCCAGGAAATTGAAAAGGATGGCTTGTTCAAAGACCTCTCTGTCCTTATCAAAGGAGAGAATGAGGTCAAAGCGCTTGAAGGGGGCATCCAAGGGGGCTTCAAACGTGTACGTGACGCTTATGCTTTCGCCGGGGGCTAAGGAGTGCGTGGTATGGTCGGCAGTGTGATCCATCGGCAGCGGCTCAAGGTCGCCCGAATCCATGCGGATGATCGCTTTGGGAACAAATTCGGTGGTCGCACCCACAAATTCGAGCGGCTCATCCGAGATATTGGTCATGGTAGCAGTGATTTCGAAAATTGTGCCCACCATAAAAACGCCTGCCGAGTGCTCCAGGCTGTGCGAGAATTTCAGCCTATTGCTCAGAGGCTGAAATTCGGAGGCGTCCGAAAACGAAAACGCAACGTTCCCATCGGGAATGCCGTAATAGTGAGCAAAGGTCTTTTGCAAGGAGCCCAGCAGCCCCTCGGCGTCGGGGTGAGAACGCAGCGCGGTTGAGAGAATGAGCGTTGCGTGCTTGTTTTGCGCATCGTCGATAGAAAAATCCGCGTCATACAGCACCGCGTCCTCGCCAAGGCCGCAGAAGTGCGCCCAAGTCAGGAATACGTTGGAGGCATCGCCCGGCAGGCGCACGTACTCGCGCCTTTGTCTGCCGTTTTCCGTGTACCAGATCCACACGTTGCGCTCCTTGAACGCGGTCTCGGCGCCGCTTTCGGGGGAGGTGGCGTAGTCAAGATCGGGTGTGATGGGAATAAAGGGAGCAACGACGGCCAAGGATGCAAGCAAAACGGCCAGCACAGCGGCCACGAGGGCGACTTTGAAGATGGGTTTGCGTCTTACGGGTACGCGCTGCTCGGCACGTGCAACAAGCTCGGGGTCAATGCCGCCAAGCAATTCGGCAAATTCATGCTCGTTCATATGGTCCAACCCTCCTTTTCCAAGTATGTGCGCAGCTTTCCTCTGGTGCGCGACAGAATCTTTTTGACGTTTGCCTCGCGAAGTCCGTACCGCTTGGCGATCTGCTTGATGGCATCCATGTGGTAGTAGCGGCGAATGAAAAGATTGCATTCGCGCTCGGGCAGCGCCCAGAGGAAGCGGTCGATGGCCATAAGCATCTCGCGCTGCGCGGCCTGATCGGCTACGCTGACGTCCGAGGCGACGATCTGGGCGATCTCGTCCAGCGCAACGGTCACATCGCCGCCTGCCGCCTTGCCTCGCTGTCTGTATTTGTCCAGTGAGAGGTGGCGCGTAATTCCGCCCAGATATTGCCCGAGCCGTGCAGGCCGTGCGGGCGGGATGGAAACCCAGGCCTGCAGCCAGGTGTCGTTGACGCATTCCTCTGCATCCTGCAGATTGTGCAGGATGTTTTGCGCAATGCTGTGGCAATAGCTGCCGTATTTTTCGGATGACTCACGCAGCGCACGCTCGTCGCGCGCAAGGTATAGATTGAGAATTTCGTAATCCTTCACGCTACGCCTCCTTCCACGGAAATTTGTGTCTTCACTTATATGTCGGAAAAAAAAGGGGATTGGTGACAATATTTTAGCATATTTTTTGTAAATATGCAAGGATGCACTGCGTCATGCAGGTTAAAAAGTGCAGGAGAGGGGCTTTTGGGGAAATCCGTCCTTGACGAATGGGAGTAAACATGATATGATATAGGTAGATAACTCCAAAGGAGGCAAAGAAATGATCGAAAAAACCAAGCAGACCGCGGGCGCAGACGAAAAAACGCCGTCGCACGCGCAATATTTTTCTTGGATCAACAATACCAACGAGGGCTCGACCGAGGCGCAGACGCTGATCAATTTAGAATACTTCAAGTGGATGCGCGACGCTTACGGCATGCAGTTGGATATTTACGCATGGGATGCGGGAAATTTGGATGGTGCACAGGGCACTTACGAAACTTTGGAAGGCCCCAAGCTCTCACGCCAGTACCCGAACGGATATGCTCCCGTGGTCAAGGCAGCCGCCGATATCGGTGCGCGCATGGGCGTCTGGATGGGCCCTGACGGCTACGGCGAGGATGAGGAGACTGCCAAGGCACGTCACGAGCTGCTGGTCTCGCTTTGCCGCGATTATCATTTCGCGCTGTTCAAGATGGACGGTGTGTGCGGTACGCTGCGCGAGGACACGCGCAGACGCTTTTGCGAGGTGCAGGCCGAGTGCCGCAAATATTCTCCCGACTTAGTACTGCTCAACCACCGCCTGGAGCTTGGCGAGGGCGACAAATACGCCACCACTTTCCTTTGGCAGGGCGCGGAGACTTATGTGGACATTTTTTCTTACAATCAGTGCACCGCTCCCCACAACCGTGCCTTTATCTTTACGCGCGGTGAGACAGACGGCCTGCGCCGCCTGACCAAGGACCACGGCGTTTGCCTGTCCTCCTGCATGGACCGCTTTGAGGATGACCTTGTTTACCAGGCCTTTAACCGCAATCTGATCC
>JAFQUG010000204.1 GCA_017408625.1 Clostridia bacterium
ATGATTGAAAACCCTTGCATAAGCAAGGGTTTTCTTCATTTGTTCTATATATAGTGTTTCATTGCGGTCTCTGTTCCCACATTAGCGTCAGAAATCCATTCTATTCGCGTTCTCCCCCTGCGCCAAAGTAAGTCGGCGCGCGTTTATCCCCCCTCCGGGAGGGGGGGAATATCATGCGTTGCCATGAGCCAAGCGCAGGGGGGAGAACGCGAATCCGAACGATTTTTGCGCGTTGCCCTTATAACAAAAGCAGAAGCCTTGCTTCTGCTTTCGTTTGTTTTACCGTTAACTTCTCAGTCTGTCGGCTTATTTCTTTTTCTTGGGCTTTGCCCAGCCGGCCTTGTAGGTCGGCTTTTTCTTTTCCACCTTTGCCGCGGGTGCCGTGCTTGATTTGACCGTGGGTCTCGCCAAGGGCTTGCTGCCTGCGTTCGCAGCGGGCTTTTTGCCCTGTGTGGGTTTGCCGCCCTGCGGCTTATTGCCCGACCTTGTGCTGCGCGGTGCCGTGCTGCCGCCTGCGGGACGTACTAAGCATTCCGCCGAGTATCCGATCAGATCCTCACGCCCCGCCTTTTGCAAGGCTTCGCGCACCATGGGTGCGTTTTCGGGGCGGTTGTATTGGAGCAGTGCGCGCTGCAGCTGCTTTTCGTGATAATCGGTGGCTACGTATACCTGCTTGCCGTCCAAAGGGTTGATGCCCGTGTAGTACATGACCGTGGAGGCCGTGCCGGGCGTGGGATAGTAATCCTGCACCTGTTCGGGCGCGTAGTGGTGACGCTTAAGGCAAAGTGCCAGCTCCACTGCATCAGAGAGCGTCGAGCCGGGATGGCTGGACATCAGGTAGGGCACGAGATACTGCTCCTTGCCAACGGCCGCGCAAAGATCAAAGTATTTGTCGCGGAACTGCTCGTAAACCGAGAAATCCGGCTTGCCCATGGCGCGAAGCACGGGAGCGGAGCAATGCTCGGGCGCAACCTTGAGCTGACCCGATACGTGATCCTTGACCAGCTTTTTGAAGAAGGCGTCATCCTTATCAAGCAGCAGATAGTCGAATCGGATGCCCGAGCGGATAAAGACCTTTTTGACGCGGGGGAGCGACTCAATGCGCGAGAGCAGCTCAATATATTCGGTGTGATCCACCTGCAGATTGGGGCAGGGCTTGGGTGCTAAGCACTTTCTGCCGGGGCAAACGCCGTCCGAGAGCTGCTTTTGGCAGGCGGGCGCGCGGAAGTTGGCGGTAGGTCCGCCCACGTCGTGAATGTAGCCCTTGAAATCGGGCATTTCGGTGATCTTTTTGGCTTCTGCCACGCAGCTTTCAATGCTGCGCGAGCGCACTGTGCGACCTTGATGGAAGGCCAGCGCACAGAAGTTGCAGCTGCCAAAGCAGCCGCGGTTATGCGTGATCGAAAAACGAACCTCTTCAATCCCGGGCACACCGCCGTCCTTCTCGTAAGAGGGATGGTAGGTGCGGGTGTAGGGAAGTGCGTAAACCGCGTCCAGCTCATCTCTCTCCAGCGGCTGCATGGGCGGGTTTTGCACCAGCATCTTGCCGTCGTATAATTCACAGATGGCTTTTCCGGTAATGCTGTCCTGATTTTTGTATTGCACGCCGAAGGCACGCGCATACGCTGCCTTATCGGTCTTGAGCTCGTTGTAATCAAAGGTAGCGGCTATGGGGAAATGCACCGTGTCCTCGGGCTTTCCCAGCCATACCGTACCGCGCACGTCGCGGATCTTTTTGACCGGTACACCGCGATCCAGCAGCTGCGCGATGCGCACAAGGATCTTTTCGCCCATACCGTAGGTCAGAATGTCGGCGCGGCTGTCCACCAAGACAGAGCGGCGCACGCGGTCCTCCCAGTAATCGTAGTGGGCAAAGCGGCGCAGGGAGGCCTCCAG
>JAFQUG010000205.1 GCA_017408625.1 Clostridia bacterium
ATGATACCACCCCCACCGCGCTATATTCGCATAGCGCGGTGGGGAACGCCGGATCAACCGATTGACGGGTGTGGGCTTTGGCATTGTTTCAAGGGCTTGGCAAAACTTCGCGCGCGTAACAAGTGGACCCGTCTCCACAGTTACACGCTTGCTTGTCATAAATTTTTCGCAAAAATGCAAAACAAATCAACGGCGCGTTCGGGGTGCGTCTTGGCTGGGACGGAGCATTGTTACGCCGCGCTGTGCCCGAACACGACTAAAAAAACAATCATGCGGTGTAACAAGGGCCTGTCCTCCGTTACGCGCAACACGCAAAACCTTAATAACATAAGGAAAAAATATGTAACAGAGAACCGTTACCCCCGCGGAAAATGCCGCGGGGGATTTTTTACGCAAAATAACTGTTGCAATTATAAATATATTGTGATATAATATAAATAACTATAGGCAAAGGATGTATGCGTGAAGGGCTTCTCTACCAAATTTCCCGGTTTACTGTTCACGCTTAAACCTCACCTAAAAATGGGTCCCAACCCATTTTTGGAGCAAAGCTCCACGGTGAAGTTTCAAAACTATTTGAGCCGCCGTGGGCGGCATGGAGGTTATTGTGAAGCTGATTGCATTTCCCGAGTGCGGAAAGATTGTCAATACACACGGCGTTATGGGCGCTGTCAAAATAGAATCCTGGTGCAATACCCCGCAGGTGCTTGCAAAGCTCAAGCGCGTCTATCTGCCTGCCAAAGAAGGTATGAAGGAAATCACCGTTAAGCGCGCATCCGTGTTCAAGCAGTTTGTAATTGCTGAGCTGGAGGGTGTGACCACCGTGGATGCGGCAAACGCGCTGCGCGGCAAGGTGCTGCATGCAGCAAGGGAAGATTTGCACATTCCCAAGGGTGAATATCTGATCGCAGAGCTGATCGGGCTTGACGTGGTGGACGTACAGACCGGTAAGGTTTACGGACAGCTTTCCGACGTGCTGGATCAAGGACCTGCCGATATTTACGTGGTCAAGACCCCGGACGGTGAGCGCATGATGCCTGCCGTGGACGAGTTTGTCAAGGGCATTGATCCCGAGCGCGGCATTCTGGTCGCACCCATCGGCGGCATGCTGGAGGATTGATCATTTATGCGATTTGATATCATGACGCTGTTTCCGGATCTTGTGAATACCGTGCTTGGAGAGAGCATCATCGGTCGCGCGCAAAAAAGCGGCGCGATCGAGGTACATACGCATCAGATCCGCGATTATTCAGAGGACAAGCACCGCCGCGTGGACGACACGCCCTATGGCGGCGGAAAGGGCATGCTGATGGCAGCACCGCCCGTATATAACTGCTTTCAGGGTGTGCTGCGCAAGCAAGCCGAGGACGGCTTTACAGGCACGCGCCGCGTCATTTTTCTGTCTCCCGCAGGCAAGGTGCTGACGCAGAAGAAAGCAGAAGAGCTGGCAGGCTACGACAATCTCGTGCTGCTTTGCGGCCATTACGAGGGCATTGACTGCCGCGTGATCGACGAGATCGTGGATGAGGAGCTTTCGATAGGCGACTACGTGATGACGGGCGGTGAGATCCCCGCATGCATTCTGGTGGTTGCCGTAGCGCGTCTTTGTGACGGCGTTCTGGCGGATCCCGAATGCTACGAAAAAGAAAGCATTTCCTCGGGGCTTTTGGAGTATCCTCAATACACAAGACCTTATGAATGGCATGGCGTGACGGTTCCCGACGTGCTGATTTCGGGACATCATGCCAATATTGAAGCGTGGCGAGTGCAGAAGGCCACCGAAAAAACCGAACGGGTCAGACCCGATTTACTGCAAAAGAACGATTGAAGGGAGGGGACGTCTTGATTGAGCAAAATAGTTCACCGAAAAAAGAGCGAGTTGGCTCGCTGTTTTACCACTTGTTCGACCGATTTTCGGTCTGGTTATATACCATTCTGTGCAACTGCCTGCCGGCAAGACTGCTGACCTCTTACGAGACGCTGGAGCTGCGTTGGAGCCGTCTTTACACTTATGTGATTGGAACGCCTGACCGTAAGCTGCGAAGGAGACTTCACGAGATCCGTCTGACGGTAGCAAGGCTGATGGAAACCAGTAAGCTGTTGGTCATCCCGGACAGGATCGCGCGGTTTTTCCTGCATTGTCCGCTCAACGTATTTGGTATCTTCTTTTTGATCCACGGTGCTCTGGGCGCGGCGGTATACTTTGTCTCCAACCGTATGGACGTTACCTATGCCGGGAACATCGGATGGGGCATTGCGGGAATTGCGATTGCAGTTTGCTCACTGCCGCTTTTATGTAGCAGCAAGCCCTTGTACCGTGCCGTATTTGGCAGTCGTATTATCAGTAAGATCCTACGGTCATATCTTGGGCTGGAGCCCTCGAAAAAAGGACATGAGAAAAAGGAGCGAGGCAATACGCTGTGGGTCTATGGTGCATTGCTGTTGGGCGTAGTCGCAGGTGCTACAACATATTTTGTTCATCCGTTTACTGTTCCGGTAATTTTACTTACGTTGGTTATGGCAGCCCTTGTGCTGTATATTCCCGAGGCAGGCGTGCTGCTTGCACTGGCAACCTTTCCTTATTGGTGGGCCACAGGACATTCGGCACTCTGTGCCGTCGCAATTTCCGGAGTTACACTGATCAGCTTTATCAATAAGCTGGTGCGCGGAAAGCGCGTTCTGCATATCCGCCTGCTTGACTTCGTTGTGCTGCTGATTTGCCTGCTGTTTGCCACACACGGCGTGTTTACGCAAGGAGATCTGATCTCACTGCTTTACGGTGTGGGGTATACGCTGCTGATCGCCATGTATTTTCCTGTGGTCAGTCTGATGCGATCTCCCGAGTGGCTGAACAGATGCTACAGATTGCTGACAATCTCGGGAGCGGTGCTTTCCGTGATCAGCGTACTCCCATTTGCAAATATTCTTGATTTTTTGGATATGCTGTTCATCCGTGTGGATTTTTCCATGATGACCGAGCTGTTTGCCGGCTATGAGGTCTATTTCGGGGAAATCTCTTTGGTTGGCGGCATGCTTATGATGCTGTTGCCCGTGATGCTGACGGGAATTGTCGGTAAACGAACCATTACGGGCTTTTTCTGGAACATGCTGTGGGTCGTGACGGGCTGCTTATCTGTGCTTGCGACCATGCACATGGGTGCTTGGCTGGGGCTTGGCGTCATGCTGTTACTGTTCTTCTTTATGTATAGCTACAGAGCACTGAGTACCGCTATGCTTTTGACGTTTCCCGTGACCTGTGCCGTTGCCTGGTATGGGGATATCAATAGATTGCTCAATTTGAGTCAGCTTGAGATCGTACAGGCGATCCTGGATGTGGTCGTCACGTTCTGCAACGCAACGCCTCAAAGAAAAGCCATTGCCGACAGTGTATTTCAGCTGTCCCGTGATCACGCGCTGGGTGTCGGCCTTGGCGAGCACG
>JAFQUG010000206.1 GCA_017408625.1 Clostridia bacterium
CCCTGTGCCGGGCGCAGGGTGGAGAATGCGAGGCTGAACGGTTTATGCGCGCATTATCCCAACAAATTTTCCTTAATCACTTGATCGATATAGTCACAGATTTGGTGAAAGTTGCGATCAATTTGTCTGTTTGTCACACGGATTACCTTGAGACTGTATTTGCTCAATATTTCCGTGCGATATTCATCCTTTATGATGTTTTCTTCAGAGGAATGTTGAATACCGTCCACTTCAATCACCAGCTTAGCCTTATGACAGTAAAAATCTGCAATGTAATTATCAATTGGCTTTTGTCTTTGAAAGCGCACGGGATACTGAGATAAAAAGTCGTACCACAAGCGATTTTCCTGAGGCGTTGGGTTTTTGCGCATGGCTCTCGCCAATTTCACGTTGCTTTTGTTATAAGGTAAAGACATTTGCTCACCTCTTGTGATTTTTTTATTAATTATATATATTATAGCAAACAAGTGATGCTTTGGCAAGCCAACAATCATCAAAATTAAAATCGTGAAAGCCATTTGATTGCTCGCCTTCCTTCATGCTTACCCCCACGGGGGACGCCAAATTCGTCTTTTTCTGCTATAATGAGAAAAAAGCAAAGGGAGGACGGATATTTGACCGTACAGGAAATCATTGGGCAAGTGAGCAACGTATTGTCGGGCAGGGTCGATGAGGCGGAGCTTTATGCATATTTTAACGAGATCGAATTGATCATACAGACGCAGTATCTGGGCATTGCACATAAAGATGCTGTGCAGTACACAAGGGGGCATGGGGACGTTGTGCCTATCGTAACCGGAACGTATGAGCGCATGTATAGCTATTGGCTGCTCTCCAGAGGGCATTTCAAGCTGCACAATGAGTCGCAGGCGGAGCGGTTTCGCAAGCTGTTTGTGGCCGAGAGCGCAGCGTTCCGCAAATGGCTGATCCGCACGCATGGGCAGGGAGATGCGCGGCGCAGCGGTCGCGGTGTGTATCTGAGTGCGTACGGCATTGCCTGCAAGCATGGCTTTTCGGGCAGCGAACAGGAATGGCTGGAGTCCTTGCACGGTAAGGATGGTGCGGATGGCGCAAACGGACGAAACGGTAAGGACGGGAAGGATGGCCTTGACGGCAAGGATGGATTGAACGGAGCGGACGGGAAAGACGGCGCAGTTGGGCCGCAAGGTGAGATTGGCCCGCAAGGCCCGCAGGGTGAGATTGGCCCGCAAGGCCCGCAGGGCGCGCCCGGGCGTGACGGTGTGGATGGAAAAGACGGCAAGGACGGCTCGGATGCACCGGTGTATGATCTGCAATTTGACGCAGATCATATGGTGCTTCAGCTGCTTTGCAACGGCGTGGTGATGCGCAGCTTTGATCTGATCCAGCGTGCGGACGTTGAGCTGCTTCGCGGACTGATGGACGCGGAGAGCGTTTTCGTGTTTGACAGGGAAGGGGCTTTGATCGTGCCCCGTGATACTGACAACTGAATTAAAACAAAAAGGGCTATCTCAATCTGCTTGAGATAGCCCGTTCGGTTATTCTTGGATTTGGGGAAAGTCCAGCTTGCCCCTGGTTGCGTCTGCGCACAGGCGCGCCATGTACTCGCGGGATTCCACCATGCCGCCACGTGTCCACTCAATGAATACGTGGAAGAATGCGCCTGCATGGTAGCGCAACAAATACTTTTGCGCTCCTGCGCTCTCGGCCTTGCCCAAAAAGGTCAGATCCATGTTGTGAGAAATGCAATCCAGAATCAAGCCGCCAAGTCCTGCGTGCATAGCTGCATTGACCAGCGCGGAGTATTGACCCAGCGTTTCAAAAAGCGTCAGGTAGTACTGATAGGTGTCGGTATATAGATTTTGCTCCACGATCTTGGCGTGAATCCGCTCTCCCACGTCTTCCATGAATTTGCGCAGAATATCCTCCTTGGAGGAGTAGTTTCTGTAATAGGTCATACGGGAAACCTGGGCCTTCTTCGTGATCTCGGTGATGGTAATGCTTGTATATTCGCGCTCACTCATCAGCTCGGTCAAGGCTGCAACGATCCGCTCTCTTGCTAAGCGGTTCTGATCCTTTGTTTTTCGCATTTCTTGTTCTCCGTGTTGCAATTTTTGGTTTTTTGTCACGATACCAGAACAGTGTATCATATTTTACATGTAAAGTCAAGAGCAACTGCACAAAAAATTACATATGTCACATCAATATACGGTTGACAAATTGTGCAAGATCGGGTATAATTGCAAATAGAGTATGACAAAACTATGACGAGAGAGGGAAAATATTATGAGCAAAACCAAGCAGCCGCCGCGCTTTGATTTCAAGAAAAAGCCGCGCAGACCCGGCTTTCTGATGGGTGTGGCCAAGCATATCATCAGCATCCCCGATCTGAAGCACCGCCCGTACAAGCTGGATCGCCACGGCATGGAGGAGATTGACGGCAAGCCGTATCTTTTGCTGATCAATCATGCGTCCATGGTGGATTTCAACGTCATGCTGGACGCTACGCGCGGCGCACCGCTCAACAACGTCATGACACTGGAGGGCTTCCGTGATTTCACCGAGCCGCTCATGCGTCATCTGGGCGTGCTTGGCAAGCGAAAGTACGTGCAGGATTTCCAGCTGATCAAGCACATGCGCTACTGCGTGGATACGCTCAAAACGGTATTCGTGCTGTTTCCCGAAGCAAGATACTCGATTGATGGCTGCACCTCGTATCTGACTCCCTCGCTTGGCAGCCTTGCAAAATTTTTGCGCGTGCCCGTGGTGGTGATCCGCATCCACGGCAACTTTGTATCCTGCCCGCACTGGAACTGGATCAATAAAAAAGGCCCGATCGAGGCTGAGATGTACCCCATCGTCACGGCAGAGGAGACTAAGACCCTGTCGGCAGAGGAGATCTATGCAAGAATCGTGGATAACTTCCAATACGACGACTTTGCATGGCAAAAGGCAAACAATGTCATCATCGACCATCCCGAGCGTGCCAAGGGCTTGCATTCGCTGCTTTATAAGTGTGCGTGCTGCGGTACTGAGGGCAAGATGGAGTCCGCGGGCATTCATCTGTGGTGCGAGAGCTGCGGCAAGAAATGGGAGATGACCGAGCTTGGTGAGCTCAAGGCTTTGGAAGGCGAGACCGAGTATTCGCATATTCCCGATTGGTCGCGTTGGGAGCGTGCTTGCGTGCGCGAGGAGATCCGAAACGGTACGTATTATTTCGAGGACGAGGTCTTGGTGGAAACACTGCCCAATGCCAGAAAATTTTATCCGCAGGGCAAGGGAACGCTGACCCAGACGCCCGAGGGCACAAAGCTTGTTTGCGAGAGCGTGTACGGCGAGCCCTTGACAGTAGAGTGGAAGGCACTCAATCTGGACAGTCTGCACGTGGAGTTCAACTACCAAAAGAGCAGGACTGCCAAGGGCGACTGCGTGGATTTGTCCGTGCCCGAGGACAGCTACTGGTGCTACGTATCCAAGAAGGACGTGCTGGTCAAGCTTGCGTATGCGACCGAGGAGATTCACTTCTTTGCCAAGGAAAAGGCCGAGGCCGAAAAAATTAAGAATTAAGAATGCAGAATTGAGATAAAAAAACCGCTCGAAAGAGCGGTTTTTTCTTGCTTGTATTCAGTTAACCAGCTTTTCCATTTCGCCTACGCGAGGAGCTGCCGAGGTGGCGGTGATGTTGTTTAAGAATATGACGTCCTTAGCGCCCGTCATGTCCACAAAGTCTACGATGTCACCGTCAAAATAACGGTAGTCGATGACGTACACGTACTGATAATGGTCGACAAGGAAGGGAGCAAAGCAGTTGCCGAACGATTCCTTGACCAGCACCACGGCCGAGCCGTCTGTGATACCCGGATTTTCAATACTGCAATAATAGCTTTGCGTTGTGCCCGTGGGGTTGTCGCTGGTCAAAAAGCAGTTGTATTTGGAGGCAGCGGCTGCATACATCTTATCGGTATCCTTGCGCACCACACCGCCTGTGAATTTCTGACGCTGACCGTCCGCGGTGTGTACGTACAGCGTGTTGCTGCCCTGCGGCACAAATGCTTCAACCACATCGGGATTTTTTTGCAGTGCAGGGGCTTTGGTGTGGGAGTAGAGCGTGCCTAAAAATCCGCTGAATTCAAGCTTTTCGTAATAGGAAAGGGGATGCGCGCTAAGCCCCGCGTCTGCGCAGTAGGCGGTATAGGCGTAGTATGCGCCAAGCGCGGTCCAGTGGTGGTCGGTGCGGAAGTAGAGGTATTCGTCCTTGTGTGCGCCAAGGGCCGAGTAAACGTCCACGCAGGTTGCATTTTTGTGTGCAATGCCCGCGTACATCATGTCAATGGCTGCCTTGGGGTCGGATGCGTCGGTCTTTTGCAGCACGCGGTCATTATAGGCATATGCCAGCGGCACGACCATGGTATAAACGTTGGCCTTGCCGTCCAGCCTTTCGGCGGCCTTGTCGATCAGAGCGGAATACCGCTCGGAATTTGCCTTGTTCTGATAGTACATTTCGTAGGCGGTGTCGCCTGTGATGTAGTATCCCGCGATGGTCTCCACCTTGACGTCCTCGCCGCCCTGCTGCCCCTCTTGGTTGCCCACGTTGGAGGCACCGCTCTGGAATTGCTCCGAGGCAAAGCCCTTAAGCGAGGAGATGGCATCGTTGACCGTGATCAATGTTTCGCGAAAAGGATAGGTGTCGGCAAACCAGGTGCTGATCTGCTCTGTGTACTGTCCCGAGAAAAAGGTGGCAAAGGTAAAGGCGGGGAAATCGGTCAGGTCGCGCTTTTCGGATTCCGAGTGCTCGGGGCGCAAAAAGAAAGCAAGCCCCAGCACAAAGCCGATCACCATTACCGCGCAAAACAGCACGATCATGATTTTGTTGAATATATGCTTGTGATCCATATAGGCTCCTTTCTTGCGTTAAAATCTGAAATAGAGGAAGGGGTTGTAGCTGTCACCGATCAGGGCCAGTGCCGAGAGAATGACTAAGACTGCGGGAATGATGGCGGCGATGGCATTGGCCACATAATAAACGGGCGGAATTCTTTTGGCATCGCGCAGCTTGCCGAGTGCGGGAGCGATCGGGAAGCAGGCAAGGATCGAAGCCGCAAGGAAGAAGCAGTTGCTCGTCAGCTGCGTTTGTGCGCTCAGATAAAAGAACGCATTTCCGTTAGCGCAGACAATGCCGCGCAAGGTATCAAGCAGAAGCGAGAGGTCGTCGAAGCGGAAGAGCAGCCAGCCGAAATACACGATGGGCAACACCCAGATGCGCGCGAATATCTTGCTTAGCAGTGGCGCATTCTTGCCGATGCGCAGCACGTATTTTTCCACCACCAGCCAGACAAAATAGTAAAGTCCCCACAGAATAAAGTTCCAGGATGCGCCGTGCCAGAAGCCGGTCAGACCCCAGACGATC
>JAFQUG010000207.1 GCA_017408625.1 Clostridia bacterium
CGGCGCAACGTCGGTGCTGCCTACCGTCTCCTCCGCTTCGCATGAAAATATATATAAAGCACTTGAAAATATCGAAAAAGCGATGAGCATGGGCGGCTATGGCGATTGTATTCTCGGTGCGCATCTGGAAGGGCCGTACCTCTCGCGTCGGCAATCGGGTGCGCAATGTGCGGATTTTATCACCGCGCCCTGTGAGCGCGAGTATCTGCCGCTGCTGGAAGAATACGGTGACGTGATCGCGCGCTGGAGCTACGCTCCCGAGAACGACGAGGGGCAGAGGTTTGCCCGGGCACTGGCCAAGCATGGCGTGCTGGCAGCAGCAGGGCACACCGACGCGATCTATGACCAACTCAAATCCGCCATGCAAGAGGGCTGCAGGCTGATCACGCATCTGTATTCCTGTACCTCGACCGTGACGCGTGACCACGGATTTCGACGGCTTGGTGTGATCGAGACCGCATTTTTGGAAGACGAGATGGACGTGGAGATCATTTGCGACGGCAAGCATCTGCCGCCCGAGCTGATCAGGCTGATCTACAAGATCAAGGGGGCAGAGCATATCGCGCTGATCACAGACAGCTTAGCCCTTGCGGGGACAGACCTGACGCACGGCTTTATGCAAAGCACCGAATTTATCATTGAGGACGGCGTTTGCAAGCTGATGGACCGCAGCGCGTTTGCGGGCAGCATTGCAACAGCCGACAGACTGGTGCGTGTGGCGGTCAAGGAGGCGGGGATTCCGCTGACTGATGCAGTGCGCATGATCACATCCACCCCCGCACGCATCATGGGGCTTGCGCAAAAGGGCAGCATCGCGCCCTGTATGGATGCCGACCTTGTTGTGTTTGACGGGGATATTTGCATTAAGAAGGTTTTTGCCAAAGGCAAGGCCGTAGAATAAAAGAAAGGGAATTTACTATGAGCTTTTGGATTTGTGCCGATCGGCGTCCCGCGACGCCCGAGTTTTACTATTTTTCCAAGGAATTTGAAGCACCCGCGGGTGCAAGACTGACCGCGTCCGCTTGTGGAGACAGCCGCTATGCGCTGTATCTTAACGGCCATTTGGTCTGCGAAGGCCCCTGCCAGGGATCTTCGTATCAGACGTATTATGAAACCGAGGATCTGACGCCTTATCTGATCGAGGGAAAGAATCGATTGGAGGCCAAGGTACTGTACGTGACCGAGGGGTATTTTATCTCGGTGTTCCGTGGTTCGCGCCCCGGCTTTTGGTTTGACGGCAGGTTAGAGGCAAACGGACAGGTGATCGCGCTTGGAACGGATGCGAGCTGGACGTGCGAGCGGGAGACAGCATGCGTATTTTCCAATATGCCGGGGCTGCATACCTCCATCCCACCCTTCGAGCAGTGGACGGGGGGCTCGCAGCGCGTTGCCGTGCCCGTCATCGCGCAGTACGAGCCCGGGCTTTATCGCAATTGCTTCACCGAATTCGGTCTTAATGAGCCTCGCGTGCTCAAACCGAGACCCGTTCCGCAGATGCAAACCGAGCCTTGGCGTCTTATGACAGAGGTCAGAAGCGGCGAGGGATTTGCGGAATATGATGCGGGGGCATACACCACTGCCAAGATCCGCATGCGCTTCAAGGCACGCAAGGGCAGCAAGGTCCGCCTGATCTGGGCCGAGAGCTACAGCGTAGCCAATGAGGAGGGGCACCGCTGCAAGCACGTGCGCGACGCGTATGGTGACCCCACCGCACAGATGGACGGCGCGTATGATACCTTGATCGCGACGGGGGAAGAGCAGTGCTTCGAGCCGTTCTGGTACAGAGCCTTCCGTTTTGTGCGCGTGGAGTGTGACGATCCCGACTTTGCGCTGAGTGAATTTGCGTATGCGTTTTATCATTATCCGCTGGACGCGGCAGGGCATTTTGTCTGCTCCAACGAGCGATATAACAAAATGTGGGAGATTTCCCGCAACACGGTGCTCTGCTGCATGCACGAGATGTACGTGGATTGCCCCTATTACGAGCAGCAGCAATACGATATGGACAGTGCCTTGGAGATGCTGTTTACGCTGCGCATGAGCGCGGACGACCGCATGCCCTTCAAGTCAATCACCGATTTTGCGCATTCACAAATGGCGGATGGTATGCTGCAGGCCAATTATCCCTCCACCATGGTGCAGATCATTCCCGATTTCACCCTGTTCTGGGTGCTGATGCTGCGCGATTATCTGCGCTATACGGGCGGAACGGACGAGGCCATTGCCCGCGTGCGCTCCATGAGCGGCACGGTGGATAAGGCCTTGGAGAGCTTTGAACCCTATATGACAAAGCAGGGATTGGTCGGTGTGACGCCATACTGGCACTTTGTGGACTGGGTGCCCGGATGGGAGATCGGCGTGCCGAACGGCGGCAAAAAAGAGCCGATCACAGTCACCTCGCTGATGTATGCGGCCGCGCTCAATGCAGCGGCTGAGATGTGCGATACGATAGGCAGACCCGGACTTGCCGCAGATTACAGGCAAAGAGCGCAGGGCATGATCGAAAATGTCAAAAAGTATTGCTATGATGACGAGATCGGACTGTACCGCAATACGCCGAGCACCAAGGAGTACAGCCAGCACACCACGCTGTGGGCCATCCTTTCGGGGGCTGTGAGCGGCAAGGAGGCGGGAGAGCTGATCGACCGCACGTTTGACGGGCACGTGCCCGTGGCCATCTGCTCCTTCTCCATGAGCTATTATATGTTCCGTGCGCTGGAGCTTGCAGGACGCTACGATGCGTATGCGGCACGCCAGCTGCAGGGCTGGGAGACCATGCTGGATTGGCATTGCACCACCTGGTGTGAAAATCCCGATTCGCCCAGAAGCGAGTGCCACGGCTGGAGCTCTGCGCCCATTTATGAGTTCTCGTCCATGGTATTGGGTGTATATCCCACGGCCGACGGCTATGGATCGGTGCGCGTAAAGCCGCACGTTCACAGCTTTGATCTCACCTGGGCCAAAGGCACCGTGCCCACGCCGCATGGCATTATCTCGGTGGCATGGGAGAAAAAGGACGGAGAGCTTGTGCTGGACGTCGCGCTGCCCAAGGGCTGCAGCATGCCCTGCGAGGTGATCTTGCCCGACGGGCAGGTGATCGCGCAGACAAAGACGGCCTCGAGATATACTTGTAAGATCTGACAAACAGAAAAAAGGACACTTGCGTGGGGAGATACTCCAAGCGGAGTATCTCCCCAGTTCTATTCGCCTTTGGCGAGTGATATTGCCTTTGGCAGTGTTATTCGCCTTTGGCGAGTGGTATTTGCTTCGCAAGTTTTCATGGCGAATAGAATATCACTGAAGCCGCAAGGCTTCAATATCACTATCGCAGCAGCGATAATATCACTCCGACGCAGTCGGAATATCACTCATATAGCAAAAAGAGAGAGCTTTGCGAAATTGTTTTTCGCATTACTCTCTCTTTTCTCCGTTCATTCGTCGGCCCCATGCAAGTGTCTTTTTTGATTCAGCTTTGGTTTTGCATGGCGTTTTTGTCGACGATGGTGGTGCCGGATGCCATGTCGCCAAGCGTACAGTTGGTTGCAAGCAGCATAAGTGCCTCGATCGGGTAGATGAAAAAGAAGATGTTTCGCAGGATCAGCTTGGATTTGGAGGGAGAGGCGTTGGTCTGAACGTCTGTGACGCACAGACCCAGGATGCGTTTCGCGATGCTGCGACCGCCAAAGATCACGTCGCGCAGCACAAAGATCGTGGGGTAAGACAGGACGAACAGAACAAATAAAATTGCGCCCACGGCATGCAAGCCATGCGTTTGGCTATATCCCCAAAATATCCACGCGTAAATGAGTGCGGGAATGCCTGAAAGGATCCAGTCAATGACCCATGCAATTATTCTCTTGAATTTGAGCATGGCAGCCTCCTTTTGTTCTTTGATACTTTATTATAGCATATTTTTCAGCCAATGTAAATGGGAATGCAGCACAGTTTGCCCCTACAAAAGAGCGATGAATGCAACTTTGATTCCGCTGTGGCACAAGGGTAGCCGAATGGGAGCCGAACCGAATTGCCGGACGACGATGCATTTTCGCATCTTTCGGCGCGCTTTTACTCGCAAGATTGGTATCTTGCTTCGCAAAATCCCACCAAAATCTATCAAAAATGCATTCGCCGGCGGGTGCGAGCAGTTTTGACGCAGCAGATTTTTTCGAGCCCAAAAGCTTTTCCCGCAGGGCATATAGGCAATATGTCCAAGGGAAAAGATGAAG
>JAFQUG010000208.1 GCA_017408625.1 Clostridia bacterium
GCGAGTGATATTGCTGACGCAGTGATATTCGGCTCGCGCCGAGTGGTATTCGCTTCGCGAGTTTCAGGGCGAATAGAATACCACTGAAGCCGCAAGGCTTCAATATCACTATTGCGCAAGCAATAATATCACTCTTTGCGAGAGCAAAGAATATCACTAAAAAAGCAGAAAAAGAGAGAGAGCTTCACGGAATTTTGTAACCGTGTTACTCTCTCTTCTGTTTTTATTGCAAGTTTCGCATTTGGTTAACAAATGCACAGGGCTATATGCCCATACCCTTATTTTATTTCTCCGATAAGGACGACAGCCTTTGTCGTCAGCCCTTGTTATTTTGCACGAAACGGGTACACATATTTGTGGAATGTCACCATTTACAGAAAAATGAAAAAGTGATATAATAAATATGTATTCAATAATCCCAATTTAAGGAGAGACAAAATGAAAAAAATTCTTGTTTTGGCTTTGACAGCAGTGATGATTCTGTCCGTTGCGTCCGTGATGATCATTCCCGGCGCAGCAGCGGTTGAAGGTGACTGGGTTGCAACCCGTGCTGCGGACGACTATCAGGATCCGGATAGCTACAGACCTTATTGCGGTTTTCACTATGAAGTAGATAAGGGCCTTGTGTTGGATTCTGCAGACTATACCAATAACACCCCTTATACCCACATTCATACCAAGACCCCCTATAATCTCAAGGATACCAACGCAGCAGGTAACGGCAGATCCATTTCCTTGGAGTTCACCGTAACCGATTTTGCTTATGAAGGCAGTGACCACTGGGTCGGCATCTCTCTGCACAGCAAAGAGATCTTCGCACCCGGTCAGAAGGGATACGGCGAGGGCGTTTCCGTGTTGATCCGCGGAGCAGGCGAAGGTGCTGCTGTTGCGCAGTTCCACTATCTCAATGACGACAGAGGATATACGCTGTTCAGCCAGCAGCAAGTCACTATCCCGGTCAACGAGCAGGGACAGGAAACCTATACCTTTGAGGTAGAATACACGGGTACAGGATATGCCTTCTATCTGTGCGGAACTAAGTTTGAGGATGCTACCAAGCTGGCAGACGAGATCCTTGATACTTACTGCGCAGACGGTGCATACGTGGGTATTTCCTTCTATTCTACCGAGTCCGGTTCTTCCATCGGAGCGAACATCAGCAAGTTCCAGGGCGAGGTTCCTTTTGGTGAGGACAGCATGGAGCCCGAGGAAAACCGTAACAACTTTGCGCCTATCATGGATTCTTCCACCGTTCCCGAAGGTCAGCCTGCACTGATCTGGAATTCTGCTAAGGAGCAGTTCAACCAGTTCCAGAGCTCGAATATCGACCTTGCTGTCAACGAGGACGGTACGATGAAGGCGACCGCGCTGACCGCTTCCGGCTATATCATTTTCTCTCCCAAGGTGGCCGTGTCCTATGAGGCTGCAGATTTCCCCGTGATCGCAATTCTCACAAGAGCCTGCTATGCTGAATCCGGCCTTGTTTTCTACAGTGCAGGCAAGAATCTGAGTGCACAGCCCGATTGCAGCTGTGAGATCGATATTGCCGAATATGATTTTGGCGATGAGTGGTGCATGGGTGTTCTGGATCTGACCGACGACCTTGATTGGCAGGGCAGAGTCAATATGATCCGTATGGATATTCAGAACGTGAACAATACTGACGAGGAATTGAAGCACTACGACATTGCGTACATTGCATGCTTCCGCACCATCGAGGACGCAGAGCAGTATGCAAAGGATTATCTGATCGATCTGCTTGGTGCATTGCCCGAGACGACCGAAAAGGAAACCAAGCCTCCAAAGACCGATGCTCCCGAAACGGAAGATCCTTCGGCAGACCAAAGCGAGACTGAGAGCCAAGAGCAGACCACCGAGGCTGAAAAGTCCGGTTGCGGCGCTGTCGTAGCAGCTCCCGCAGCTGCACTGATCGCACTGCTGGGCGTTGCATTCGTTGCAAAAAAGAGAGACTGATCCTATGGATTTCAAAGGGCTGACGCCGGTTGTCAGCCCTTTTTGTTGTGAAATTTGTACTTTTTTGTTTTTTCATTTTATGGATTATATCAATATACAGAGGATATGCGTATGTGGCTTTATTGACAAATGAAGAATCATGTAGTATAATATATGTATTACACCAATGAAAGGAATGATTCCCATGAATGCAAAAAAACTCATTTCTGTTTTTGCACTCTACCTTTGCTTTGTGATGCTGCTGCAGTTTGCTGCATGCGATCCCGGTAGCACAGGTGATGAGCAGACCACTCCGGAGGCTGATGTGCCCACGACAGACCAAGACACACAAGAATCCGATACGGAGCAGACCACGGACGGTAATCAGAGTGAACAGCCCGGCACGGATAACGTTGTGGCCGCTAAGCCCTCGATCAATTTTGACCGGACTGTACAGGCAACCGAAAACGGTTCTGCTTACGACGTAAAGACCACATCGGGACTTACATATACCGCAAACGGCCATAAAGACTTTGCTGACGGCACGTTTACCGTAAATAAGGGGTTCACCGTCACGCTCGGTGACCAATTCGCTGATAGCTTTAACAGACTGACGCTTTGCTACGTATCCGATGCTCCCATGGAGTGCACCGTGACTTACGAGAGAAACGGCAGAGCGCTGGAGGATCTGTTCTATCTGGAAGCAGGAACGCAGACCTTCTGTGCGCTGACCAAGGGATATCTGGATGGCATGAAGGCTTCCAAGCTGACCTCGATCACCTTTGAGACCTGTGAAGAGGTTGATGCAAAGTTTGTGCTTTGCGATGTCAAGACCGAGGAATACGAGGTTTATGCGGACGAGGTTTATTACGTGGAAAACGAAAGCTACGTGCTTGGCGTACGCCTTTCCTGGGGCGGCGGCATTTGCTATCTGCGCGACCTCAAAAACAGAATTGGCGGCATTGAAAACCTGATCAACCAGGCTGATACCGGCAGACTTGTCCAGCAGTCCTATTACGGCACGTACGGCAACGGTGAATACCAGGACGGCGATTACAACGGCGTACGCTGGCCTTATAACCCTGTTCAGGGCGGTGACGTACACGGCAATCCCAGCCGTATCATTGATATTGTGGTAGGAACGCACTCGCTTTACGTCAAGGCGCAGCCGCAGGACTGGGGACACGACGGTGAGCTGACCATCAGCTACATGGAGAATATTTACGTGCTGGAAGAGGATCACGTTCGTGTGGATAACAGATTCGTGGATTTCTCCGGTTGGGAGCACAGATATGCCAATCAGGAGCTGCCCGCCTTCTATACGCTGAGCTTCCTTGGCGAATTCACCTATTATGCAGGCTCCAAGCCTTGGCAGGACGAGCCGCTGACCTCCAGAAAGGATCTGTACTTCTGGGGCGATGCTGCTTATCACGATGACTGTACATTCAAGCTTCGCTACAGCAACACCGAGACTTGGTGTGCGTGGTCCAACCGCTACGTAGATTACGGAATCGGCTTGTTCGTTCCCGGTGTAGACGTATTTTTGGCCGGCAGACATGCATATAACGGTAGTAAGGATGCATACAACGGTGCTACCAACTACGTAGCCCCCTTGTGTACCATCAAGCTTGAATCCTTTGAGCCGATCGAATACAGCTACATGATGACCACGGGCTCGATTGAAGAGATCCGCAGCATATTCAAAGCCAATAAAGATTTTGCAACAAACGAATCTCTGCATCACAACTACATCAGTGACCGACTGGAGGACGAGGGCGCAGCAATCAAGATGGATATGCTTCAGTTTGCGGAGAAGAGCAGCACGCTCAAGCTGACCCCCACCAGCAATACCACCGTGGGCTTCAGCGAGGAGCAAAAAGCGGCTATGCTGACCATCGCAGCAGCATCCGACCCGCACGTCACTATCGATTACACCAAGTCTGATCCCACGCTCAAAGCAGAGGACTATTCCGTGATCAAGATCACGTATATGATCCCCACCACCAACAGCAGGAAATATTACACGGCAGAGCTGTTTTTGTCAACCGGCACGTCTATGGGAGCCGAGGGAGGCAAGTCCGTTCGTACCGAGGTTGTGGCGGACGGTGAGTATCATACCGCAGAAATTAAGGTATCGAGCCTGAATTTCTGGAGTGGTAATGTCAACGCAATCCGCTTTGACTACTTTGATGCTTGTGCCGAGGGCGACGTGATGTACGTGCAGTCCATCGAGCTGAGCAATTAAATCATACTAAAACAGGGAGAAAGCCTTGGCTTTCTCCCTTATCCGTTGTAGTGAAAGAATTGCAATGTCAATCCGTTTTTTTGAGCAAGGAACCGCAAAGAAGAACATATTTGTTGCGCAAATTAAGCAGCGTGAAAAAGTTTCGCCTCTGCGGAGGCGACGGGGCGCTGCCCTCGACCCTCAAGCTTTTGAAAAGGCTTGCGTGAAACTTCCCCCTATTTTTTGATAAAGATAAGGCTTCCCGTAAAAGGGAAGCCTTATCAATACGTTTTTACTTGTCATCAAAAAACGATACTTGATTCGCAACGCTGTTTTTGTTCGTTGCTTGCGGTGCACGAAGACCTAAATGCTCGTAAGCGAGCTTTGTTACGCATCTGCCGCGGGGTGTGCGGGAAAGGAATCCAAGCTGCATCAGGTAAGGCTCATAGACGTCCTCGATGGTCACAGCCTCCTCGCCGATGGTAGCTGCCAGCGTGTCAAGACCCACGGGGCCACCATCGTAGAATTTGATGATCGCCTCCATCATTCTGCGGTCGGTGTTGTCAAGTCCCAGCTCGTCGATCTCAAGCGTGTTGAGCGCATAGCCCGCGATCTCGGAATCAATGGTATCCTTTCCGCTGACCATAGCAAAATCACGTACACGCTTGAGCAGACGGTTTGCAATACGAGGCGTGCCTCTGGAGCGCGATGCGATCTCATAAGAGCCGTCGTCGGTAATGGCAATGCCCAAAATGCCCGCACTACGGCGCACGATGGATGCAAGCTCCTCGGGCGTGTAAAGCTCTAATTTGAGCAGCACGCCAAAGCGGTCGCGCAAGGGAGTGGTCAGCTGGCCTGCGCGCGTGGTCGCACCGATCAGCGTAAACTTAGGCAGATCAATGCGGATACTGCGTGCTGCAGGACCTTTGCCAATGATGATATCCAACGCATAATCCTCCATGGCAGGGTAGAGAATTTCCTCAACCGATCGTGAAAGGCGGTGGATCTCGTCGATAAACAGTACATCACCCTCACTGAGGTTGGTCAGAAGGGCAGCCAGATCGCCCTGCTTTTCGATGGCGGGGCCGGATGTGATGCGGATATTGACGCCAAGCTCGTTGGCAATGATGTTGGAAAGCGTGGTTTTACCGAGACCGGGAGGGCCGTAGAGCAGCACGTGATCAAGTGATTCGCCACGCATTTTGGCCGCCTCAATATAGACCTTCAGGTTTTCCTTAGCCTTGTCCTGGCCGATGTAATCGACCAGCGTTTTGGGTCTTAGCGAGGCATCAATGTCGGAATCCTCGGGAGCGTAGTTTGTGGAAACAATGCGGTTTTCAAAGTCAAATTCCTGTTCGTCAAACATAGCATGTCCTCCTTACATCAGCTTTTTGAGTGCCTGGCGAATAATTTCCTCCAGCGTCATCTGCTCGGTTGGCATGCTCTTGAGCACCTGTGTTGCCTCGGCTCTCTGATATCCAAGCACCATCAAAGCATCCAGTGCCTCGGTCAGCTTACCGCGTGCAGGTGCGCCGCTCTTGGCAGGCGTACCCATCTCGGGTGCTGCGTTGAATTCGCCGCCGTGCTCCTTGATCAGCTTGTCCTTGAGCTCCAGAACGATTCTTGCAGCTGTCTTGGGGCCGACACCGCTTGCCTTGGAAATTGCCTTGGTGTCTTCGGTGCAAACCGCAAGCGCGAATTTTTCGGGGGACAGGAGCGAGAGAATGGACATGGCAGCCTTGGGACCCACTCCGGAAACCGTAATCAGCATCTGGAAAGAGGAGAGCTCGGTTTCATCGTAAAAGCCAAACAGCTCAATACCGTCCTCGCGCACAGCAAGATAAGTATAGAGCTTAGCAGGATTTCCCGCAAGCGGAAGCTTGTCGTATGTGTTCTGGCTGACGGTCAGCTTGTAGCCAACGCCGCCTGCGTCGATCACGGCAAAGCCCATGCTTTTGAGTGCGAGCGTGCCGCTTACATAGTAGTACATAAAATCTCCTTGAATACCCACGGGGAAGCTTCCCCGTGGGTGATTTGTTATTCGTTCGGGGTGGTCTGATCCGTACTTTGATCCGCAAAATACTCAGGCGGATAGCCGCATTCCTCGGGCTCGGGAAGATCCAAAATCGGATCCTTAACAGCAACAGGCTCGGGAATACCGAAGAATTCACCGTAGCCGCGAATGCTGCGCAATTTCTTTTCAAAGATGATCAAGAGGAAGAAGACGATCACCGAGATGATCGAAATGGCAGTACCGAGCACCAACTCCTTGGGGCAGTAGTGCATTTCCACAGTATGCTCACCGGCATCCTCGATATAGTAGCCAACCAGAGCGTTAGCAAGCTCAAAGGTCTCCACCTTCTTGCCATCTACCTTGATCTGCCAACCCTTATCAAAGGGAATAGTGGTAGTGATAAGCTGATGCTCTTTGGTGGTCGTGATTGTGCCGGGCAAATAGTCCTCGCGGTAATGATCCGGATCGATTTGTACGTTGCCTTGCTGCAATCTTGTGATAGCCTCTGTAAAGACCTCCATATCCAGTGAATAGATAAAGGGCTTTTGCAGATCCTGCTGGAGGTAGAAGTTGTCGTAGTCATTTTTGATGGTCAGCTTGAGCTCGAGATCCTTTTTGTCTACCGAGCCGATCGAAACGATTCTCCAGGTGTTGTTGTCGCCCCATTTGCCGACCGATTTACCGTTCGCAGTCATGTTGACAGATCTGGAATATACAGTGGGGAAGTACACGAACAGCTCCGTATGCTTTGGCACCTCGTATTCAAATGTGATCGTGCCACCGTCTCCCTTGTACAGGTCGTGCTTGGCTGCAGTGCTCTTGGTGACGTCCTTGGTTTTCATGGAAAGCTGCTTGCCGGGAACAAAGATCTGCAATGTTTCTTCTTCGCCAAGCATCATGGAGATCATGGCGTTCATGCGCTCAAAGGGGTTTTCGTAGTCGTCAAGCTGGAATTTTGCAAAATCTTCATCTACCGCGTAAGCAATGCTCATCACATAAGGATTCTGATATACCACATAGGTCTCGTTGTCGTAATCGTCAGAGTCAAATCTGGGCTCACCGTAATACTTGTCGTAATCCTTGTCGGTCATGATATACTTGATGCCAAGCAAGGAGTCACTGACAGGTGTTTCGCCCTGGTACTGTGACCAGTGCGACTTGGAGGAATAACCCATCATACGCAAGAAGTAAATGGTGTCCGCGTTGAGCGTGGAGGTCGAGTTGGAAAGACCTCGGATCTGCAACGCAAGGTTATCATTGAGCTTGCGGTGATAGGTCTTTTCCATACGATAGAAGGAGGTATCGTTTTCCTGCACAGTATTGATAATGGGTCTGACTGTGTCAAGATAATCGTTGTAATAGGAGTATTTGGTAAAGGTCACGTCTTTGTCAAGGTCGTTGAGATCGCAAAGGCCGCTGATAAACGTTTCGACACAAACAAAGAAAACAAGAACACAGGAAACGAGCTCTTTGTTTTTAACGCGCGGCATCAGACATACGATAATGGTATATACGATCAGGCAACCAATCGTCAACCAAACGGTCTGAAAATCGTGCACGTCGATATATTCGTTGAGATCTTCCTTGATCATGGGGGAGAATTCCTGCAAAACGATCACGCCAAGACCGATGATGGCACCAACCGCGATCATGGGCTTGCGGCTTGTCGTGCGCAGATTGGTAAACGCTCTGTAAGCCATGACGATCAGGAAGAAGCAGATCATGAAGCTGTAGCGGTTATTAAGCCAGTTGGGCTTCTGGAAGCCGTGCCAAACAAGGTCGATCGAGCTTGTTACAAAGCTGAAAACAAAAATTGTGATCAGAACTGCATATGCAACCTTTTCGCCGGTTCTGAACTTCCTGTTGAAGAAGAACATGGGAACCATCAGCAGTGTCAGCACACCGCAATAAACGAAGGGAAGGCCTGCAGGACGAACTGTGTCGTAGGAGGAGGGAAGGAACTTATAGAACAGCTCGAGGAAATTGAAGCGTGACGTGAATGCCCAGTTAGGAGTTGAGAAATCGGTCTTACCAAAGGTCAGCGAATAATAAGCAGTGAAAATGATAAATGCGGAAATACCGATGGCAAGAATGGAATAAAAGGCAATTCGCATAAAGGAGCGGATGCCGTGCAATCTTTCGTTATAGGGGTTGTTTGAGTGCTTGAAGCCCCACAGGTAAGCAAAGAAGTAGATCGCAACCGAAATACAGACCATATAGCCAATATAGTAGTTGCTGACCAATGTCAGAGTGAGGAATACGACGAAAATTCTGTATTTTCCGTATTTGATCAACTGCTCCACACCGTACATCACAAGCGGGAACCAGATCACCGCGTCGATCCACATGGTGTTGTTCTGCTGTGTGATACAGTAGGACATCAGCGAATACATCACAGAGAAGGCAATGATGCCGATTCGGTTAATGCGTGCCTCGGATTTGTGCAGATAGAATGCCATTGTGCCGGCACAGAAACCTGCCTTGACCATGAACATAAACAGCAATGCCTCGCACATTCTGTCCTCGGGGAACAGGCATACCAGATAAGAGAAGGGGCTGGCGATATAATACTCGTAAATACCCATGAACTCACCGCCCAGCGCACGTGAGAAGGAATATATGATACTGGTATCGCCGTTTACGACGAAGTTACGCAGAGCCTCAAAGAAGTATACGTACTGACCGTTGAGATCAAGTACCAGTACACAGCCGTTTCCAAAGGGGTAAAGTCCTCTGGCAAGATACATCAGGTAGACCAGCACTGCAGGAATGAGTGCTGCTATCAGAATATACCAGTATTCTGAGAAAATGCTTTTGCAACGGTTACCGCATTTGAGCAGACCGTTTTTTGCAACGTCGGAATTGAATTTCATTCGTTTTTGTCCTTTCCTGTGTTTTGCCCCTGCTTGGATACCGTGATACTTTTTATCGACTTTTCAAGCTTGACGCGATCCACGTTCATGTCGCGGCCACACCCTTTGCATACAATGCGCACAACGCCTCCGACACGCATAACCAAAAAGTCGGAGCTGCCACATGGATGCGGCTTTTTGAGATGCAAGAGATCTCCTTGTTGGATCTTGATAATGTTCATAGTAATCTCCATGCCGCCGCAGCGGCTTTGATCGGTTTGACAGTAAGAGCAGATAATCTATCCTATTATACCATAATTTGCGGCGTTTGTAAACGATAATTCGGAGATTATTATAA
>JAFQUG010000209.1 GCA_017408625.1 Clostridia bacterium
TCATGGCAACCACCGCATCCATGCCCTCGGCGCTGATGTGCTCGTAAGGGCCGTGGAAGGCGTGCCCACCCGTGCCGAGATTGGGGCAAGGCAAGCCCATAAAGGACAGGCGTGCGCCGTCCGTACCACCGCGAATGGGAGAAACCAACGGCTCAATGCCGACCTCACGCGCGGCGGCAATGGCGTTTTCGATCAGGTGATAGCAGGGCTTGATCTGCTCGACCATATTGCGATACTGCTCGCGGACGGTCAGCTCCACCGTTCCCTCTCCATATTTCTTATTGATGATCTCGGCGACCTCCTTGAGTTTGGCTTGACGCTGCTCAAAGCTTGCGGCGTCGTGATCGCGGATGATATAGGAAAGCGTGCATTTTTCGACCTTGCCCTCCATATCCGTCAGGTGGAAAAAGCCCTCGTAGCTATCCGTTTTGGAGGGGATCTCATCCGCCGGCAGGAGATTTTGCAGCTCGCAACCGATCAGCGCGGCATTTTTCATCATATCCTTGGCCGCGCCGGGGTGGACATTAACGCCGTGGATCACGAACTGCGCGCCGCAGGCGTTGAAGTTTTCAAACTGGATCTCGCCCTCGGTATCGCCATCGATGGTGTAGGCAAAATCCGCGCCAAAGCGGGCAACGTCAAAGGCATCCGCGCCCATGCCGATCTCCTCGTCGGGCGTAAAGGCGATGCAAAGCTTGCCGTGGGGTGCGCCACTTGTCAATATTTCCTCAACAAAGGTCATGATCTCGGCAACACCGGCCTTATCGTCTGCGCCCAGCAGCGTTTTACCGTCCGTCGTGATCAGGCATCTGCCCTTCAGATCCTTCAGGTAAGGAAAGTCACTCACTCGCAGCACGCGACCGCTATCACCAAGGGTGACGTCCTTGCCGTCGTAGTCAAAAATGACCTGTGGACGAACTGGCTCGCCTGCAAAATCAGGCGAGGTGTCCATGTGTGCAACAAAGCCCAAGGCAGGCGCCTTTTCCAAGCCCTGCGTCGCAGGGATGGAGGCATAAACATAGCACTTGTCATCCACGGCGGCGTTGTCGATCCCCATTTCGTGGAGCTGATCCACCAGCACGCGAGCCAGATCCCACTGCTCGTCGCTGGATGGGGTGCGCACCCCCGCCATCTCGTCGCAGCTTTTGGTGGGGATAACAACGTATTGTAAAAGTCTTTCGTATGCTCTCATATCAAAAATCCTTTCTTGAGGAGCGTTTCTGCCCTATTATAGCACACACCCGGTCAAAAGTCAACGACGCCATACGGATGAAAAATGAAAAAATACATCTTGACAAACAGGCATGATTATGATATAATGTGCAAGGTCTGCACAGGCAGACCCTGTATTGCTGGTGTGGCTCAATGGCAGAGCAGCTGATTTGTAATCAGCAGGTTGTTGGTTCGACTCCGATCACCAGCTCCATATGGGAGCGTTCCCGAGCGGCCAAAGGGGGCAGACTGTAAATCTGTTGTCACTGACTTCGGTGGTCCGAATCCACCCGCTCCCACCAAAAAGAGGGGCATCGCCTTGCGTGATGTCCCTCTTTTTGTCGAAGTGCGGTGGTGAGGCCGCCGACACGACGTTTGTCGTTTTTTGGCAAAGACAAAAATGACGGTGTTCAGCCGTCAAGACAAACTCGTCGCGATACGTCGCGCAGCGGCATTCGTAGGTGGTTCGAATCACTCACCATTTCACCCAA
>JAFQUG010000210.1 GCA_017408625.1 Clostridia bacterium
AGACATAAGGATACAATATGAATTTACTCACCGATGCCATTCGTCAGGATGGCGAATACGAGCAGCTTTTCGCTGCCGTCAAACGCGGCTTTCGTGACAAAGCCCTCCCCTTGCTCGCCAACGGTCTTTGCGAGGGTGCTTCCGATGCTTTTGTCACTTCACTTTTAAGGGACGCTGCCTCCCTCACTCCCTCCCCCGCCCTGATCGTTTGCGCCGAGGAAAAGGAGTGCTTACGCGTCAAGGATATGCTTTCCCTGTTCGGCATTACCGCCGCATTCTATCCCGTGCGCGATCTTACCTTTTATAACATCTCCGCCTCGCATGAATACGAGCACGAGCGCATTCGCGTGCTCTCGGGTATTCTTTCGGGGGCTTTTGACGCGGTCATCACCACGCCCGACGCCATGCTCGGCTATACCATTCCCGCAGAGCGTCTGCAGGATGCTACCCTGACATTGGATTTTGACACCCGTACCACGCCCGACGACCTCTGCCTTCGCCTGGTCGAGGCAGGATATGCCCGCGTGGACATGGTGGACGGTGCGGGACAGTTTGCCCGCCGCGGCGGCATCGTGGACGTCTATCCCCCCATGGGCACGTTCGTGGACGAGGACGGCAAGGAGATCGGCGGCGCTCACCCCTTGCGTATCGAAATGTTTGACGACGAGATCGATCGCATGGTCTTTTTCGACATTGATACCCAGCGCACCGTGACCGCCATCACCTCGGCCACCATCCCTCCCGCGCGCGAAATCCTGTGCGACGAGGGCTCTCGCAAGGCCCTGACCAAGGCCATCAAGGATCGTTTGCGCACCTGCCGCGACGACGAGGCAAGACAGACGCTTGCTGCTGAGCTTGCCGCTCTTGGCACGGGAGAGACCGACAGCGCATCCGAGCTTCATTTCATTGACAAATACATTTCCTTAATATACCCCGAGCGCATCTCTCTGACCGATTACTTTACCCGCAAGCCGCTGATCTTAGTGCGCTCCACCTCTGCCGTGAGCGACCGCCTCAAGGCGTCCGCCAAGCAGATGGATATGACCGTGACCGAGCTGATGGAGTCCGGCACCATTTCCTCGACCTATGCCGAATATCAGAAAGCACCCGTGGAATTCGAGCGTTTTTTGGACAAGGGCGTGACCGTACACGTGGACTCCCTTTCCTACGGCATGTCCGGCAAGCGACTGGGCGGCATTTACGGCTTTCGCACACGCCATATGGTCTCCTACGCTGAGAACTTTTCTCTGCTTTGCGAGGACCTGACCGGGTACATGCGCGGCGGCTACCGCACGGCGGTCATGACTGAAAACGAGACGGCTGCCAAAAACCTTGCCGATATGCTTACCGAGCACGGCTTTGACGTGGCGGTAGAGTCTGCCAAGCATCCGCTCTCGGCAGCCGACCTCAAAAAGGATGAGATTACCATCGTATGGCGCAGCTTTCTGTTCGGCTACGAGCTGATCACGCCCCGTATCGCGCTTCTCTCCACCAATCCGGACGGCAAGACCGCGACGCTCTCGGTGCAATCCAAGCCGGCGCGCAGAAAAAAGCAGCGCGAGGGCACGGCCGCCATCCTCTCCTATGCCGACCTCTGCGAGGGCGACTACGTGGTGCACGAGACCTACGGTATCGGTATTTACACAGGCATTGAAACGCTGAGCACCTCGGGTGCCAAGCGTGACTATATCGGCATCAAATACGCGGGAGCTGACAAGCTGTACATCCCCGTGGAAAAACTGGACATGGTGTCCAAATACATCGGTGCGCGCGCCGACGACGGCACGGTCAAGCTTTCCAAGTTCGGCACAGACGGCTGGCAGAAATCCAAATCGCGCGCCAAAGCCGCCGTCAAGGACATGGCCAAGGAGCTGATCCAGCTCTACGCGCAGCGCATGCGCGTCAAGGGGCACGCATTCCCGCCCGACGAGGACTTCCAGCGCGACTTTGAGGCAGCCTTTGCCTACAATGAGACCGAAAGTCAGCTGGACGCGGCTGAGGATATAAAGCGCGACATGGAAAAGCCTGTGCCTATGGATCGCCTTTTGTGCGGCGACGTGGGCTACGGAAAGACCGAGGTTGCCTTCCGCGCAGCATACAAGGCCATTATGGGCGGCAAGCAGGTGGCTCTCTTGGTCCCCACCACCATTCTGGCTCTGCAGCATTTCCAGACCGCCACCGCGCGCATGCGCGCATTTGGCGTCAATATTGACATGGTCTCCCGTTTCCGTACGCCCAAGCAGCAGGAGCAGATCCTGCGACGCCTGGAGCGCGGAGATCTTGACATGATCATCGGCACGCATCGCCTGCTCGGCAAGGACGTCAAATTCAAGGATCTTGGTCTGTTGATCGTGGACGAGGAGCAGCGATTCGGTGTGGCGCAAAAGGAAAAGCTCAAGCAGCTTGCAGGCAACATCGACGTGCTCTCGCTCTCGGCAACCCCCATTCCCCGCACGCTGAATATGGCCATGGGCGGCATCCGCGACATCTCGGTGCTGGATCAAGCCCCCGGCAACCGTCTGCCCGTGCAGACCTACGTGCTGGAGCACGACCCGCTGATCGTGATGGAAGCCATTCGCAAGGAGCTGCGCCGCGGCGGCCAGGTATTCTATCTGCACAACATCGTGGAAAGCATCGACGGCGTGGCCGCAGAGCTTGCCAAGCAAATTCCCGATGCGCGCATTACCGTGGCGCACGGCAAAATGGACAAGGACACGCTTGAGGACATCTGGGAAAAGATGATCCGCGGCGAAATTGACATTCTGGTCTGCACCACCATTATCGAGACAGGTGTGGACGTGCCTAACGCCAACACACTGATCGTGGACAACGCGCACAGGCTGGGCCTTTCTCAGCTGCATCAGCTGCGCGGACGCATCGGCCGCAGCGCGCGCCGCGCGTATGCTTACTTCACTTACCCTGTCAACCGCGCACTGCCCGAGATCGCGCAAAAGAGGCTTGAGGCCATCCGCGATTACGCCGAATTCGGCGCGGGCTTCAAGATCGCGCTGCGCGACATGGAGATCCGAGGTGCGGGCAACCTGCTTGGTGCAGAGCAGCACGGACACCTGGATGCCGTGGGCTACGACATGTATATCAAGCTGCTCAAGAGCGCGGTGCTTGAGGAAAAGGGCGAGGTACAGGAGCAAAAGCCGGAATGCACGGTATCGCTCGATTACGACGCTTACCTGCCCGACTCCTACGTGCGCTATCCCGGCCAGCGTATGGCACTTTACAAGCGCATCGCACTGATCGAGACCGAATATGACCGCGACGATATTGCCGACGAGCTGCTCGACCGCTACGGAGACCTGCCCGTGCAGGCAGAAAACCTGCTTTACGTGGCACTCATCCGCGCAGAGGGTGCAGCTTGCGATATCCGTCAGATCCGTCAGGACGGCAGCTCGATCGCCATTTATCCGAACAAATTCCACTATGAGATCTGGGCCGACCTTTCCCGCATGCTGGGCGGCAGGCTCAAAATGGTGCTCTCGGGTGAGCCGCACATGGTGCTCAGGCTCAAGGAAAAGGAAAACGCACTGCGTCTTATTCATAAAATGTTCGTAAAATATATGGAACTGCGCAAAGAATGTGACGAGTGAATGTGATATAATTGTAAATAACTAAAGAAGAAAAAGGAATTTGAACATGAAACATTTTTCTGTAAAATTGCTCCTGCTTGTACTGGCTCTTGCGCTCTGCCTTCCACTTCTGGCGGGCTGTTCGGGCAAGAACGGCAAAACACTGATGTCGATCGAGGATACCAAGCTCTCTGTCAACACCTATCAGCTGCTGCTCTCCCGCATGAAGGGCACGCTGGCCAAATACCAATACGACGTGAACAGTGACGCCTTTTGGTCCACCGTGGTGGACATGGAGAACTCGACCTATGACGAATATTTCCGCGCAACCATTCTGGAAAACGCCAAAACCTACGTCATCGGTGCCTATCTGTTTGACAAGGTATATGAGCTGACTCTGCCCAAGGAAACCGTCGACGCCATTGATGCCGAGCTTGCAGAGTTCGTAGATTACGATGGCGACGGCTCCAAGGCTGCGTTCAATCAGATTTTGGCAGAATACGGTGTCAATTACGATATTCTCCGTCAGACCTACATCATGGAGGCCAAGATCGACGCGCTGAAGGTGTACTTATACGGCCAGGGCGGCTCCAAGATCGCGGACAATGTCAAAGAAGAATACTGCCAGGAGAACTTCGTGCGCTTCAAGCAGGTGTTTCTCGCCTCTTACTACTACGTCTGCGAGACCGATGAGAACGGCGATGACATTTACTACACCGAAAACTCGCTTGGCCACAAGGTCGTTTGCTACGACAGAGTCAACGGCACCACCAAGACCGATAAGGACGGCAACGTCATCAAGGACAAACAGGGCTACGAGGTCTACTTCACCGAGGACGGCAAGATCGCTTACGACAAAAAAACCGGCACGACCTCCTTTGTACTGAACAAGGACGGCGAGCCCGAGGTGGGCGACTACACCAAGGAAGAGCTTGCCGAGATCAAAAAAGAGGCTAACACCATCCTGGAAAAGATCCCCGCAGGCGAGTACGAGGCCTTTGAGATCTTTATGGAGCAGCGCGGCGAGGACGAGGATGCACAGGCCTATGAAAACGGCTATTACCTTTACGCAGATCCTGCCAACTACGCCAATTACGCTTACCTTGAAAGCATCGTGACCAAGCTGATCGAGCTGGAGGTTGGAGAGACCGCCTTGGTGGAATCCGACTACGGCTACCACGTCATTATGAAATACCCCGTAGAAAAGGGCGCGTGGGCTGAGGAGGATAACAAGGACTGGTTCGAGGGCTTTGACGAAGGCCTTGTGGATCACCTGTTTATGAAGATGTGTGAGCAATACATGGATCAGGTCGTGGTAGACGAGGACGTGCTCGCTACCGTCCCCTCCATGAAGCAGATCGGTACCAATTTCTACTATTGATCCCCTTTGTCCATCAATTTTTACGGAGGTTATTATGAAGTATTGCAAAATCGCTTTTGTGCTGCTCTGTCTTGCCATGATGCTGACGCTGGCCGCATGCAACACCCCCGATACCCCACCCGAAGTTACTACCGATGCTCAAATCCCCCCTGCCCCCGAGGCAGATACCAATGCGCTCCAATCCTATACCGTTTACGTTTCTGCCGACGCCCCCGTCTGGGAACGCAAATGTGCCGAGGCGCTGATCGAGGCCATTGCCGAGCAGACCGGTATCACGCTCACACTTAACCGCGATGCATCCGCGCGCACCGAGTGCGAGATCATCGTGGGTGCATCCTCCATGGACGACGCGCAAAAGGCACAGCTTGATTTTGATTCCATCGGCTACAACGGCTACGCCGTCAAGCGCGACGGCACAAAGCTTTTGCTGGCCGCCAATATTGAAAACGGCATGCTTGAGGCGGTCACCTACGCTTGCGAAAACGCGATTGCCGACGGCAAGGTCGCACCCGAGTGCAGCTTTACACAGCCCGAGAATCTCACACTCGTCACCCCTGACCCAAACAAGCACATCAATATCACCATTGAAGCCGATACCGGCTACGATATCTATCAGCTGCCCTCCATTCTCAACTCCGGCTACCGCTACGGTGCATCCATCATCGTCAACGACGACGGTACCATGGACGCATGGTTTGCCACCACCGGCTGCGGCGCAGAGCAATGGGACTGGATCACCTGGAAGCACTCCGATGACGGCGGTAAAACCTGGAGCGAGGAAAAATGTGTGCTGCAGCCCACGCCCGACAGCTACGACCACTACTCCTGCTGTGACCCCGGCGTCATTTACTGGGGCGGCTACTACTACATCGGCTACACCTCCACGGTCAATGCCAACATGTGCGACAACTGCATTTACGTGGCGCGCTCCGAAAATCCCGACGGTCCTTTTGAAAAATGGAACGGCAACGGCTGGGGCGGCAACGATCCGCAGCCCATCGTGTTCTTTACCGAGCCGCAGAGCATCTGGGGCTACGGTGAGATCAGCTTTGTGGAGCTGAACGGCACGCTTTACATGTACTACACGCTTTCCGGTGCAGGCGGCCACTACACCCTGGTCTCCACCGCAAACGCGCTGGACGAAAACTGGCCTGCCACCATGCAGTACCAAGGCATTGCGGTCGGCAACGGCTCCAACGACTCTTTGGACGTCAAGTACGTGGAGGAATACGGCAAATTCCTTGCCATCTGCACCGACTCGCGTCTGAGCCCCGACTCCTACCTTGCTTTCTATGAATCCAATGACGGCATTACCTTTGAGCGCGTGGACATAGTCAAGGAAAACGTATTCCACTACTGCCACAACTCGGGTATGGCCGGCACCAAGAACGGTCACATCGCACCCGACACCCCCACCTTTGCAGCCTACGCTTACGGCAAGGACTGGGGCGTCTGGAACACCCGCGTGCAAGACTTTACCCTTTCCCTTTCCGACGAGATCGATCTGAGTGAGATCGACAAGCAAAACATCAAGGCCGAGACCGCAAGAGACATGCGCGACCCCGATTCTCTTGAGTTCATCGCCATCTCTCCAAGAGAGGACGACGTAGTTTACGCATCCTCCCGTTCAAACAGAGTGACACTGAACATTTACGCCTGCACCTCCTTCCAGAACAGATGGACCTCGCTGCGCAAGTACGCAGGTGAACTGAAGATGTACAGTGACAACGAGGACGTGGCAACCGTTCGCGACGGCTCGCTGACCGTGAATATTCACGGTATAGGCAAGGCTATGATCACCGTAGAATTCCGCGGCATGATCACGCAGGTCTGCGTCAAGGTCTATGATCTTGAGGCCTCCACGGGGGCTGTGACAAGCCTTGTTCCCTTCGTGACCGACACCTACTCGCTTGACCACAGCGCAGCCATATCCTACAACCCGCAAATCAAGTCGATCATCACCTATGACAACGCAACCTGGATTGAAGCCTGGGGCACGGCACATGGCGTGACCTACGAATACGACGACTCCAAGATCCGCGTCACGGCCGAGGGCATTATATATCCCGTGGTATCCGGCACGCACGAGATCACGGTCAAGTGCGCAGAATTTTCCTACATAGCCAAGGTCACGGTCGTCGCTCCCGAAAAGCCCTTCTCTTACGAGCATATCGACTTTACCGATGCGCAGGCGTCCCGCGTCATCGCTTCGCTTAACAATGCATCCTACGAAATGACCGAAGAGGGACTTTTGTGCATTGCCTCCTCCGGCGAAGACCCGCTGATGTATTTAAGCTACACGGCAGGCGCAATTGACACCGCCAAGTACAAGTCGGTGACACTGACCTATCAGTTAGCTCCCGGCTCGTCCAAGACCATTGGCCAAATGTTCTTTTTGACCGAGGCCAACCCCAATCCCGCCGAGGCCGCTTCGCAGAAATACAACATGATTGCCGACGGGGAGTGGCATACCGTGACCATCAACCTTGCAGGCAAGGCTTATTGGAGCGGCATGCTCAGCCAGATCCGCTTTGACTTCCTTGATAACTGCAAGGCAGGCGAGACGCTCCTGGTGCAATCGATTACGCTGGATCCCGTTGATTAAATACAAAAAACAGCAGAAAAGCCGCTCCCCGGGGCAATGTCATTAAGCTAAGGAATTACAATCCCGCCCCCCGTCATCCTCGAGCAAGCATTCCCGTTTTTAAGATTCTTCGCTTCGCTCAAGAATGACAAAAACGGGAATGCGCCGCGAAGGATCTTGGGGGCGGGGGTGCACCGTGTTTTCTTAACTGAATGACATTGCCCCCCGGGGTGGCTTTTCTAACGCAATTCTGCATTCTGCATTGCGCGGCGGGAGCAAGCCCCCGCCCTACGGGTTTTCCGAATTCTGCATTTTGCATTCTGCATTCAAAAAAGCCCCTTTCGGGGCTTTTTTATTTAGTCCTCTGCGTCGCAAGCGCGCAGGAACTTGATGCATCTTTCCACTTCCTCGATGCCGGTGGGAGTCAGCGTTTCGCTTTCGACCACCATGGGAATGCCCATCTCGATGGCTCTTTGGCGTACCGCCTTGACGGGAGCATCACCCTCGCCCAGAGCCTTGCCCTGTCCGCCGAGGTGACCGTCTTTGAGGTGAATGACGCGCAGGCGGTCAGCCAGTCTGTTCATGACCTGAATGGGGTCAAGACCTGCATTGAATGCCCAGTAGGTATCGATCTCAAAGAACACGTTGCATCTCTTTTCCAGCTCGGAGTGAA
>JAFQUG010000211.1 GCA_017408625.1 Clostridia bacterium
GCAAAAAAATCGTGATCGACGCTGCCGACATCAAGGACTATCTCGGGCCGCGCAAGCGTCTGCCGGACGCCATAGCCCCCATCGATCAGATCGGCGAGGTCAACGGCCTTGCCTGGACAGAGGTGGGTGGCGATATGCTGCGCGTGGAGGTCGCCGTGACCGACGGCACGGGAAAGCTCGAGCTGACAGGCTCGCTTGGCGACGTCATGAAGGAAAGTGCCAAGGCCGCACTGACCTGGGTGCGCTCGGCTGCAGCGGAATACGGGATTCCCACCGATTTCTATACCAAAAAGGATCTTCACATTCACGTACCCGAGGGTGCAGTGCCCAAGGACGGCCCCAGTGCAGGCGTGACCATGGCAACTGCCATGCTCAGCGCGCTGGCCAATATTCCCGTTAAGAGAACGGTTGCCATGACGGGCGAAATCACACTGCGCGGCCGCGTGCTGCCCATTGGCGGGCTTAAAGAAAAATCACTGGCGGCCTATGCCGCAGGTGCGGACACGGTCTGCATTCCCGCGGACAATCTGCGCGATCTTTGGGAGATTGATCCCGAGGTCAAGGAGCACGTCAGATTCGTGCCCTGCAGCCGCATTGAGGACGTACTGGCTGTGGCACTGGTGCAGCCCCAAGCAGCAATCACGCTGTCCGCATCCCCCGAGAAACCCGAAAAGACCGACTATCTTCCCATGACCGAGAGCACGCGCCGCGTGCCCGCTACATCATTCAAAGAGGTTCAATAATGGCTTTACAAACACAGAATTCGCAGCTGCAGATCAGCGCGGGACTTGCCAAGCAATTCCCCACCAATCCCATTCCGCAGGTGGCCTTTTCCGGCCGCTCCAACGTGGGTAAGAGCTCCTTGCTCAACACGCTGCTGGGCAGAAAATCCTTGGCGCGCGTATCCGGTGCGCCCGGCAAGACCATTACTGTCAACTTTTATAACGTAGATAAAAAGCTGTTCTTAGTCGACCTGCCCGGCTACGGCTTTGCAGCCCGCAAGCCGGAGGACAAGGCCAAGTGGAGCGCGCTGACCGATGGCTATTTCACCAACAACCCCAACGTTGACCTGCTCTGCCTTGTGCTGCAGCTGGTGGACAGCCGCGTTGGGCTGACTCGCGACGACGAGATGATGGTGGATTTTCTCAATCAGAGCGAAATCCCCTACGCCATCGTGGCCACCAAGGTGGATAAGCTCAACAAAACCGAGCGCGAAAAAAGCTTTGCCGCGCTGGCCTCTCACCCGCTGATTGCAAAGGGCACGCCCATCATTCCCTTCTCCGCGCTCAAGGGAGAGGGAAAGAGCGAGGTCTGGAAGGTAATCTGCGCGCACGCGGATCTTCCTACACCCAACTGACGTTGGGATGAAATGTTTCGCTGCGCGAAACGTGATATTTTGCTGTTGCAAAGTGATATTCGCGCTGCGCGCGAGTGATATGTTTCGCTGCGCGAAACGTTGTGGTAGAAATTTGCCTGGAGGCAAATTTCAATTTAAATCGTATTTTTGAGGTATTTGTATGCTTCTTTATCCCCATTTTGATATCAACGAGCATGGGCATCTGACCGTAGGCGGGCTTGACACCGTACAGCTTGCCGAAGAATTCGGCACACCGGTCAATCTCCTGGACGAGAATTATATCCGCTCGCAGATGCGCCTTTACAAGGCCTGTGCCGCGCAATATTTCGGCGCGGATGCGCTTTCTCTCTTTGCCTCCAAGGCACTTTGCTGCGCCGAGATCTACCGCATCGCGGCAGACGAAGGCATGGGCATTGACTGCGTCTCGCCCGGTGAGCTTTATATTGCTGACCGCGTGAACTTCCCCGCAGAGCGCATCTATTTCCACGGAAACAACAAAACCGATGCAGACCTCGCCATGGCACTTGACATGGGCGTTGGCACGTTTGTGGTGGACAACCACGAAGAGTTGCTCGCTCTTGGCGAGCTGGCAAGCGCACGCGGCATGCGCGCGCGCATCCTGTTGCGCATTACGCCCGGCATTGACCCGCACACCCACAAGGCCATCTCCACCGGCGGTATTGACTCCAAATTCGGCTCCGCCATCGGAACGGGACAGGCTGAGCAGATCGTCATATCTGCTCTGAACACCCCCGGCATTGATCTGCAGGGTCTGCATTGCCACATCGGCTCACAGATCTTTGATGCGCAGCCCTTCGTGGACGCTGCCGAGATCATGGTAGCCTTTATGGCTGACATGATCCGCAAGCATAAAGCCCCACTTACCGAGCTCAATCTGGGCGGCGGTCTTGGCGTAAAATACACCGAGGAGCAGCCCACGCTCGACATTGACGGCACCATGAAAACCATTGCCGCCAAGGTCAAGGATCTTTGCCGTACAAACGGGGTAGAGATGCCCCGCATCATCCTGGAGCCCGGTCGCTCACTGGTAGCTGCGGCAGGCGTGACACTGTATAGCGTGGGCTCTGTCAAGGAGATCCCCGGATTTAAGAATTACGTATCGGTGGACGGCGGCATGGCCGACAATCCAAGATACGCGCTCTACCAGTCGCCCTACACCGCGCTGATCGCAAACAAGACCGATCGCCCTGCAAATTTTTGCGCCACGGTTGCCGGCAGATGCTGCGAATCGGGTGACCTCTTGGGTGAGGGAATGATGCTGCAGTGTCCCGAACGAGGCGATATTCTCGCCATGCTGGTCACGGGTGCATACCAGCACTCCATGGCCTCCAACTATAACAAGCTCCCCCGCCCACCGCTGGTCATGATCAAGGACGGGCAGGCACGCGTGGTGGTGCGCCGCGAAACCTACGAGGACCTCTTGGCTTATGACGTAACCGATCCAATTTATTCGAGGTAAATTATGTTACTTTCTTTACTTTCCGAGGGCTTCAGCCGCGATGCGCTGATCTCGGTGCTGCTCTCTCTTCCCGTCATCGTACTCTCTCTGTGCCTGCATGAAACGGCGCACGGCTGGGTGGCTTATAAGCTGGGTGACCCGACTGCCCGCAACCTGGGCAGACTGACGCTCAACCCGCTCAAGCATCTGGATCCTATTGGATTTATCTTCATGCTGCTGTTTGGGATCGGCTGGGCAAAGCCCGTACCCATCAATACGCGTCACTTCAAAAATCCGCGTGTAGGCATGGCACTTTCCGGCATTGCAGGCCCTGTGTCCAATCTGCTGCTCGGCTTTCTGGGCATGGCACTGTACGTGCTGACCGTCGTGATCTGCATCGTTGCAGGCGTTGACCCCTGGGCAATCGTGTGGATCAAGGTACTGCTTCTGTTCTTAGATGCGCTTGCGTTTCTCAATATCGCCCTTGCCGTATTCAATCTCATTCCCGTACCTCCGTTTGACGGATCGCGCTTTGCATACGTATTCCTGCCGACAAAGTGGTACTTCAAGGTCATGCAGTATGAGCGCTACACGGGTATTGTGATCATGGCGATCATTTTTATCCTTTCCCGCATTGGATACAATCCTATCGGCATCGTGGTAGGCTTCATCATGGACAACACCATGAATCTTCTGACATTTTTGGCAACTCTCCTGCTCAACCTGATTCTTTGACAGTGGACGGTACAGTATGGCTGAATTAAAGTATAAAATTGAATCCTTTGACTTTGACGGTCCCTTGGATCTGCTTTTGACGCTGATCCAGAAAAACAAGGTCAGCATCGAGGATATTCCGATCGCGCTGATCTGCGACCAATATATCGCTTACATCGCGCAGGCGCAGAAGCTTGACTTAGAGGTTGCCTCCGAATTCCTGGTCATGGCCAGTGAGCTGATCCTGATCAAGACCAAAATGCTGCTCCCGCGTGACGAAAAGGCCGACGAAAAGGACCCCCGCGCAGAGCTGGCCGATGCGTTGCTGAAATACCAGCAGGCCAAGGAGGGGGCTGCCAAGCTCAAGCTCAGATACGAGCGATACAGCGGCAGAATGGTCAAGGATACCGACGAAATTTCGATCGACAAGACCTTTGTGGACGACCAACAGGTCACCTCTCTTTGCGCAGCAGTGCGTCGCATCATTGCCTACAACGAGGCAAA
>JAFQUG010000212.1 GCA_017408625.1 Clostridia bacterium
TGTGCGCATGGGAGACGCGGTACTGGACGCCATCTGCGACAAATACGGTGTGGACGATTTGCGTCTTGGCGTTTGCGGCGGCAGCATGGGAGGCCACGGAGCGCTGCTCTTTGCGGCAGATTCCCGTCACACCCCTTGCGTGGTGGCAGCAGCCTGCCCCGGTGTGGATGCGACCGTGCAGCTTGACTGCCGCTCGGACATCACGCGCACCTATATCAGCGCGGTGAGCGGCTACGACATGCCGCTGGAGGACGCGCTGCGCGTCATCTCCCCCATATACCGCATAGCGGACATGCCGCGCGCCAAGTACTATATCTGCAGCGACGGTGATGACGTGCTGTTCCCCGAGCATTTCTGTAACGATTACGTGCAAAAGCTGCGCGACGCAGGACACGACGTGACCTATGACCGCCAGCCCGGCCTTGGCCACGGGGACTTTTTGCCCGAGGTTCGTCAGAATCTGCACGACACGCTCAAATCTGTCATTTTGCAGGGCTGAAAGGAGAAATTATGCCACATATTTATACCAAATCCGAGCTTCTCTCTCAGCTTGACGCGCTTCATATTCCCCGCGATCGCGTCTTTCTCATGCACTCGTCTTTGCGCCTTGTGGGGCAAGTTGAGGGCGGTGCATCTGCGCTTCTGGACGTTCTGATTGAATACTTTACTGCCAAGGGCGGGCTTTTCTGCGTGCCTGCGCACACCTGGGCCAATCTTTGGGCAACCGACAAGGAATTTACCTTGGACGTGTGCGACGTGCACACCTGCCTTGGTGCATTTTCCGATTTAGCCGTCGCCGACGGGCGCGGCATCCGCACCGAAAACCCCACGCATTCCATGGTGGTGTTCGGGCAGCGCGACAAGGCCGAGGCGTTTGCCAAGGGCGAGATCGACACGCCGTCCGGCACAGCGCCCGGGAGCTGCTACGGCAAAATATACGAGATGGGCGGCTTTGTGCTGCTTGTGGGCGTCTCCCACGCGCGCAATACGTATTTGCATGCGGTGGACGAGATGATGAAATTGCCCAACCGCATCACGGACACTCCCACCGAGGTCAAGATCAGACGCGCATCGGGCGAGGTACTCACACGGCGTATCAATACCCATCATTCCACGCTCACGCCCGATATTTCCGCGCGTTTTCCCAAATATGAAACCGCATTCCGCTACCACGGTGCCATCACGGACGGCTTTCTTGGCGACGCGCCCGTGCAGGCCTGCGACGCGCGCATCATGAAAGAGGTCATGGAGCTGATCCAATCCCGCGCCGATCGCGACCCCTTGTCCGACGAGGCCGCCCTGCCGCCTGTTTGGTACGTAAATAAATAATTTTGTATTTTTGCGAATTTTTCGCGATTTGATTTGTTAATGATATAGGGATAAAAGATACCCCGGCAGCGCGTGCTGTCGGGGTATACATTTATATTCCTTTTCTCTTGCGCACGTCACTTACCTTTTCGTTATACCACTCCCTGCGTTTCTTCTCAATTTTTGCTTTACAAACAAAGACGAATATGATATAATCATTACAACGATCAAAAAGGAGCAATTATGTACACCGAGGATAAAAAACGAATCCTGCGCCTATCCGATTGCATACAGGATCACAAGCAACTCGCCATCCGCGAGGTTGCGCTGTACGGCTTTTTGCTTTTGCTTTCGGTGGTCATGTTTGGCGGTCTCGGCACGGGCATGATGATCGTGGCTTTTACCGAATCGAACGGCTTTGCCGTGCTGATCGCGGTCTTTGTGGCGGCCTCTTTGCTGTTTTACGCCATCCCCATCACGGGCGCGGTATTCGTCATCCGATACCTTTCCCCTTCCATCGCATTACTCTGCGACAAATACACCTTTGAGCTTGACCGTGCACAATTCAGCACGCCCAAAGAGCATTACAGCCGACTTTCTCACTCGCACTACACCATGTACCAAACCGAATTTGAAAAATTCGGCAAGTATGAGCTTTTCAAGCCACCCTACGCCGGGCAGTCCTTTTACGTGCTGGCAACCACGACCAAAAAGCCCCGCATCATCGCACTTTACGACACGGACAAATACGAAATTACACAGAGGTAAGAAATGAACGAACAAGATAAAAAAGTGGTCCTGAAAAAGCAGGAGATCGTGCAGCAGCACAAGCGCGATTTGTTGGTTGACCTTGGCAAAATGGTGATTGCGGAAGTCTTTTTCATTGCCTTTTGCGTACTCGTCACCTATACCATGATCTCGGGCTGGTACGATCATGGATGGCTGTATAACGTCGCCATCGTGCCGGCCTCGGCTCTGCTTTGGGCCATCGCCGTATTGGTGGGAATGGCTCTTGTGCAGCAAGCCGTTCGCCTTTCCTGTTTGCACTCGGGAAAATATGCCATTGAAATCGACCGCGTAAGTCTTTTGGAGCTCAAGACCGAGGAGGAATACCACGCATCACGCTCAGGTTGCGGCGGACGTACCGAGATCGTGACCAACCAGTACGTATATTTTGAGAAATACGGCAAGGTCAAATCCAATCGCTCACTGGCAAACGGGCAGGAATGCTACCTGCTTGTTGTGCTGACCAAAAAGCCGCACGTGCTCAAATTCTGGGAATGTGATATCCACGAGATCAAGGAGAGATAACCAATGGACAAAAATCAAAACCGCAAGATCCCCTTAAAGCGTGCGGACTATATCAAAAGTGAGCAGCGTCTGCTGCTCTCGCAGGGCGCACTTTTATTGGCACTCACCGTCATCATCATTGCAATGTCCGCGTTCTGGACGGCAATCACCATACTCGGCTATGCCGACATCCCGCCCATATTCTTAGTTTTGTTCATAGGCATTGGGGTGGCGCTTTGGATCTATGCCGGCTATATGGCATATACCGCGATTACCACCAATCTCCCCCTCTTCTGCTTGCTGACGGGAAAATACACCATCGAGATCGACCGCGTGCAGCGCATTGAGTTGCGCAGCGAGAAAAACCGCACTTACGCCCGCTCCTGGGTCGCGCGTATGAACAGACCCGATTACGTCACCAGGCAATACGTAGACTTTGAAAAATTCGGGCAGGTCAAGCTTGAGCGCGAAACCGAGATCACGCAAAACGAGCAATATTACGTGCTGGTCGCGCTGACAAAGACTCCCAAAATCATTGATTTCCGCTCTTGCGAGAAATATGAGCTGACCGATCGATAAAAAGCATAAGGAAAACCCCGCCGAATTCGGCGGGGTTTTTGCATGATATCATACTGTAGCCGAACGGGAGTCGAACCAAATTGGTTTTGACGTGCAGATTTGTCCGATCCCTTCATCTTTTCCCTTGGACATATTGCCTATATGCCCTGCGGAAAAAGCTTTTGGGCTCGAAAAAATCTGCTATGTCAAAACTGCATAGCACCCGCCGGCGAATGCATTTTTGATAGATTTTGGTGTGATTTTGCGCAGCAA